>PMOU01000076.1 GCA_003161205.1 Actinomycetota bacterium
GGCGCTGCCACCACGGCCCGTTCGGATTCGTCCCTATAATTTCGCTGTGACGGAACGAGAAGGTGCAGCCTTCGAACTGGGCACGGACGGGCCCACGATCATCCTGGTCGGTGTCGATGATTCCGTCACGTCACTTCGCGCCGGGGCGTACGCGCTGGGCCTGGCCCGGCGGCAGGGTGCGCGCCTGGTCTGCGTCTACGTGGAGCAGCTCTCGGCCATGTACGGCGCCGCGGCCAGCGCCGGCGCGGGCGTCATCGGCGCCCAGGACCAGGCCCTCCAGGACCTGGCCGCGGACCTGCGGCGCCGGGCGGAGGAGGCGGCGCAGACNNTCGACCAAGGCCGGGCACCGGTGGGTCGGGTCGCTGGCGGTCCGGCTGGTCAAAGCCGGCCGGTGGCCGGTCACCGTCGTCCCGTGAGCAGAAAGGGCGTGAGCATGGGCGTTGCCGTCGTCACCGGGGCGGGGTCGGGACTCGGCCGGACCATCGCCAGGGCCCTGCTGGGCGCGGGCTGGCAGGTCGCGCTGGCGGGCCGGCGCGAGGACGCGCTGATGGAAAGCGCTGAGACCGCTGACCCCGCGATCGCCGACTGGCCCGCCGAAGCCGCGCTCGTGGTGCCGGCGGACGTCACCGCGCCGGCGTCGGTGGCCGCGCTCTTCGAGGCCGTCCAGCAGCACTGGGGGCGCCTGGACCTGCTGGTCAACAACGCCGGGTTGTTCGGCCCCGCGGGCGGGATCGACCAGATCAGCCTGGCCGACTGGCAGCAGGTGGTCGACACCAACCTCACCGGCGCCTTCCTGTGCGCCCAGCACGCGGTGCGGATGATGAAGGCCCAGNNGGCGGCCGGATCATCAACAACGGCTCGATATCGGCGCACACCCCGCGGCCCGGCAGCGCCGCCTACACCGCGACCAAGCATGCGGTCACCGGCCTGACCAAATCCATCTCGCTCGACGGCCGGGAGTTCGACATCGCCTGCGGGCAGATCGACATCGGCAACGCGGCCACCGAGCTGACCGAGCAGATCAGCCGGGGCGTGCGGCAGGCCAACGGTTCCGTCCTGGCCGAGCCCACCTTCGATGCCCGTCATGTCGCCGACGCGGTGCTGTACATGGCGTCCCTGCCGCTGGACGCGAACGTCCAGTTCCTCACGATCACCGCGACCAAAATGCCGTACATCGGCCGTGGCTGAGGGCCGCCCGGCCGGCATCCGCGATGTTGAATCCCGCCCGGCCCAGGAGCATGCTTGCAGGTGAGGCCGTCACGGCTGGTACTGCCGCCGTGGCGCGGAGGAGGAGGATGCGATGACGAATCTCAGTGACCTGCTCGAGCGGGCGGCGGCCGCCCAGCCGGATCGCGACGCGCTGCGGCTCGACGATCTGGTGCTGACCTACGCTCAGCTGCGCGAGGCCGCCGGGCGGATGAGCACGCTGCTGTCCGCGCACGGCGTGCAGCCCGGCGACCGGGTGGGGATCATGCTGCCGAACGTCCCCGCGTTCCCGATCGCCTTTTACGGCGCGCTGGCCGCCGGCGCCGTCGTGGTGCCGATGAACCCGCTGCTCAAGAGCCGTGAGGTCGCCTACTACCTGGGCGACTCCGGGGCCCGGGTGCTGCTGGCCTGGCACCCGGCGGCCGGGGAGGCCGCCAAGGGCGCCGCCGACGCCGGGACCGAGGCGATCACCGTCCAGACCGCTGACCTGGCCGACCTGCTGGCCACCCATGACCCGGCGCCCGCACCATCGGATCGCGACGACACTGACGACGCGGTCATCCTGTACACCTCCGGGACCACCGGCAAGCCGAAAGGCGCCCAGCTCACCCACGCCAACCTGATCCGCAACGCGGAGATCACGGCGAAGAACCTGCTGAGGAACAGCAGCGGCGACGTGACGATGGGATGCCTGCCGCTGTTCCACGTCTTCGGCCTGACGTGCGGCCTGAACGCGACCGTCGCGACCGCCGGCACGCTGACGCTGCTCCCCCGGTTCGACCCGGCGAAGGCGCTGGAGATCATCAAGCGCGACGCCGTGACCATCTTCGAGGGCGTGCCGACCATGTACGCGGCGCTCCTGCACTACCCGCAGGCCGACCCGGAGATGGCCGCGACCCTGCGCGTCTGCGTCTCCGGCGGCGCCTCCCTGCCGGTGGAGATCCTGCGCGGCTTCGAGGAGAAGTTCGGCTGCATAATCCTGGAGGGCTACGGGCTGTCCGAGACCTCGCCGGTCGCGTCGTTCAACCATCCGGACCAGGTGCGCAAGCCCGGGTCGATCGGCACCCCGATCGAGGGCGTGCAGATGCGCCTGATCGACGAGGCGGGCCAGACCTCAGCTGCGGGCGACATCGGCGAGATAGCCATCCGCGGCCACAACGTGATGAAGGGGTACTGGGCCAAGCCCGAGGCCACCGCCGAGACCATCACCGACGGCTGGTTCCGCACCGGCGACCTGGCCACCGTGGACTCCGACGGCTACTACTTCATCGTCGACCGCAAGAAAGACATGATCATCAGGGGCGGCTACAACGTGTACCCGCGGGAAATCGAGGAAGTACTGCACGAGCACCCGGCCGTCGCCGAGGTGGCCGTGATCGGGATACCGCATCCCGGGCTAGGCGAGGAGGTCGGTGCCGCCGTGGCGCTGAAACCGGACGCGACCGCGACGCCGGAGGAACTGCGCGCGTTCGTCCGGGACAAGGTCGCGGCGTACAAGTATCCGCGGCGGGTCTGGCTGGTGGAGGCGCTGCCCAAAGGGCCGACCGGGAAGATCCTGCGCCGCGAGGTGCAGGCGCCGCCGGAGGATGCCGGGTGACCAGCGGCGAGGATCTGCAACCTAGGGCCATGACCACACAGATCCGCAGCGTCACGGTCGGCGGCCAGCTGCTGCGGGCAGCGGTACGGCCCGGCGTGCCCGCGGCGAACGGGGTCCCGCGGGTCCCGTTGCTGCTGATCAACGGCATCGGTGCCAGCCTGGAGCTGCTCGACCCGTTCGTGGCCGCGCTCGACCCGGCGCTCGAGGTGATCAGGTTCGACCCGCCCGGGGTCGGCGGCTCGCCCGCGGCACGCTGGCCGTACCGCTTCAGCGGGCTCTGCCGGCTGATCGCGCACATGCTGACCGAGCTCGGCTACGACCAGGTCGACGTGCTCGGCATTTCCTGGGGCGGCGGCGTGGCGCAGCACTTCGCCGCGTTCCAGCGGGCCAGGTGCCGCCGGCTCGTGCTCGTCGCGACCGCGACCGGCACGCCGATGGTGCCAGCCCGCCCTTCGGTCCTCGCGCACATGGTGACGACACGGCGCTACCGGGACCCCGGCTACCTGCAGCGGGTCGCCGGGGACCTCTACGGCGGACTGGCGAGAATCGATGCCGCGGAGGTCGTGGCGGCGATGCACGACGGCCACCGGGTCGGCCCGTCGCGCGGCTACGCGTACCAGCTCATCGCCGCGGCGTGCTGGGCCAGCCTGCCGTTCCTGCCGTGGCTGCGCCAGCCGACGCTGCTGCTGGCCGGGGACGACGACCCGATCATCCCGCTGGCCAACCCCCGGCTGATGCATAGGCTCATCCGGGACTCGCAGCTGCACGTCTACCACGGCGGGCACCTCGCCCTGGTCACCGAGGCGGCGGAACTCGCGCCGGTGGTGGACGGGTTTCTCGCCGCCCAATAGAGAACAGCGCAGGGAAGGGGACTGGCATGAAAGAGACAGACCCGCTGGTCACCGACGCCGACTTCTACCTGCTCGAGCGGGAACTGGACCCCGCCGGCCGCCAGCTGCTGCGGCGGGTCAGGGAGTTCATGGAGAAGACGATCCAGCCGGTCATCAACCAGTACTGGACCAGGGAAGAGTTCCCGCACGACCTGGTGGCGGGCATGCACGACCTCGGCATCGCCGGCCTCGGCTACTCCGGTTACGGCTGCCCCGGCGGGAGCAGCCTGCTGAACGGCATGGTCGCGATGGAACTGGCCCGGGTGGACCCGTCCATCGGCACGTACTTCGGCGTGCACGGCGGCCTGGCCATGGGATCCATCTACCTGTGCGGATCGGAGGAGCAGAAGCAGCGCTGGCTGCCCGAGATGGCGCGGATGGAGAAAATCGGCGCGTTCGGGCTCACCGAACCCGACGTCGGATCCGGCGTCGCCGGCGGCCTGACCAGCACGGCCCGGCGGGACGGCGATCATTGGGTGCTGGACGGGCAGAAGAAGTGGATCGGCAACGCCACGTTCGCGGACTACGTGATCATCTGGGCCCGTTCCACCGAAGACGACCAGGTCAAGGGGTTCGTGGTGGAGAAGGGCACGCCGGGTTTCGAGACCTCCAAGATGCACGACAAGATCGCGCTCCGGGTGGTGCAGAACGCGCACATCACCATGGACGGGGTCCGGGTCCCGGAGGAGAACCGGCTGCAGCGGGCGAACTCCTTCCGGGAAACCGCCGAGGTGCTCCGCCTGACCCGGGCCGGGGTGGCCTGGCAGGCCACCGGCTGTGCGCGCGGCGCGTACGAGCACGCGCTGGCGTACGCGCGGCAGCGCCAGCAGTTCGGCCGGCCGATCGGCGGGTTCCAGCTCGTGCAGGACCTGCTGGTGAAGATGCTGGCCAACATCACCTCATCCGCGTGCCTGTGCGCCCGGCTGTCCGCGCTGCAGCAGGAGGGCCTCGCCGAAGATCACCATTCCGCGCTGGCCAAGGCGTTCTGCACGGTCCGGATGCGGGAGACGGTGGGCTGGGCCCGTGAGCTCCTGGGCGGGAACGGCATCCTGCTGGAGAACCACGTCGGCCGGTTCGTCGCCGACGCCGAGGCCATCTACTCCTACGAGGGCACCCGCGAGATCAACACGCTGATCGTCGGCCGTGCGATCACCGGCCTGAGCGCATTCGTCTGAGCCATTCCCGCTGGCCTGGCGAGGTCAGCGGGCGGACCAGCCGCCATCCAGGACCCACGAGGAGCCGTTGGCAAAGGACGCCGGACCCGAGCAGAGGTAGGCCACGAGCTCGGCGACCTCGGCGGGCTCGATCAGCCGCTTGATGGCAGGCTCGGTGAGCATGATGTCGGCGATCACGCTCTCCTCGGAGATGCCGTGCAGCCGGGCCTGGTCCGCGATCTGCTTTTCCACCAGCGGGGTCCGCACGTAAGCGGGGCAGACCGTGTTGGAGGTGACGCCCCGCGGGCCGCCCTCCAGCGCGATCACCTTGGACAGCCCCTCCAGGCCGTGCTTGGCGGCGACGTAGGCGACTTTGTAGGGGGAGGCTCGCAGGCCATGTACCGAGGAGATGTTGACGATCCGGCCGAAGCCGCCGGCGTACATGTGCGGCAGCGCGGCCTGGACCAGCCGGAACGGGGCCTCGAGCATCACCGCGAGGAGCAGCCGGAACTTCTCCGGCGGAAACTCATCGATCGGCGCGACATGCTGCAGGCCCGCGCAGTTCACCAGGACGTCGGCCTGGCCGGCCAGCGCCGCGGCGTCGAAATCCGTCGCCAGGTCGACGTCGACGGCGCGTCCGCCGATGCGCTCGGCGACCGTGACGGCCGCGTCCAGGTTGACGTCGGCGACCACCACGCTGGCGCCGGCCTCGGCCAGCCGGACCGCGCAGGCCGCGCCGATGCCGCTGGCGCCGCCGGTGACGACGGCCAGCCGTCCGGCCAGGTCCTCAGCCATCCGGTCTCCTCCAGACCACGGCGGGGTACGTCGTTACCGGCGCAGCTCGACCCACACCGTCTTGCCCGAGGACCCGAGCGACTCGACTCCCCAGCGGCTCGTCATCGCGTTCACGGCACCCAGGCCGTGCAGGGGCTCGGCGGGCAGTGCCGGGCCGGTGCCGGCGGACGGCAGCGGGCGTGCATCCCGCACTGCGATCCGCACCGCGTCCCGGCCTATAGAAAGGATGACCCGGAAGCCGGATTGAGCGTGCCTGATGGCGTTGGCCGCGAGCTCGGTTACCACCAGAGCCACGTCGTCGGCTAGGTCCGCGATCCCCCAGCGGTGCAGCGCGCCCACCGCGAAATGACGGGCCGCCGCGGGGGCGTCACGGGAAAAGCCGAACGTGCGCACCGCCCCGGGCACGCGGTCGGCCAGTTCCTCGTCGTGACCGCACAACGGGACGGCCTGCTGGTCGCTGCGATATTCGGTCCTAACCACCATTTCTCCATCTGGTGAAGCACAACACCTTCTGTCGAAGCACGACGTTCAAGGTCGACCGCATTCCTGCCCATTACCGGGCGGGGCATGCATCTTCCGCCAAGATCGGACTGCGTCCGTGGGCTGGTGGCCGATGGCGGGACCGGCGATGCCGCTAGCGGCCGGGCGCCGCGGGGAGGTTCTGGGCGTACCCGAGCTCGGCGGAAATGGCCCGCGTCGTGGCGATCAGGTCAGCGGACAGGGAGTGCAGGACGGCGGGTGCGGCTTGCGTCCGGGGCAGGGCGATCGCCACCACGAGCGGCAACGACGCCGCCGTGGTGAACACCGGAGCGGCGACCGAGGCCAGGCCGGGGATCAGCCCGCCCGAGGTGAAGGCGACACCGTCCCGGCGGACTATCGCCTTGGCCCGCTCGATCTCCTTAGCGGTCAGCGGCTTAGGATCCTCGAGGTCACGCTGTGCCGCCAGCACCGGTTCCGTCAGCGTCTCGGGAAGGTACGCGAGGAAAACCTGTCCGACCGCGGAGTTGAACAGGGGCATCGTGGCCCCGACCCGGACCGTGATGGGCAGCGGGTAAGCCCCGTAATCCCAGCGGACGATCACCGGGCCGTGGTCGCCCCACACCGCCAGGTTCACCGAGTGGCGAGTGCGGTCACGCAGGCCCGGCAGGTGCTCCGAGGCCAGGCCGACCTCGTCCATCCGCCGCAGGGCTTCGGCGCCGAGCCGGCGCAGGGCGGGTCCCAGGTCGTAAAGCCCGGACGTGGGCGACTGGGTGACCAGGCCGACCCGGCTCAGGCTGACCAGGTAGCGGTGCACCTTGCTCGGCTGCAGGCGGCTGCAGGCCGCGATCTGCGACAGGCTCATCGGCCCGGCGCCCGCCTCCATCGCGAGCAAGACGGTCATCGCGACCTCCACCGACTGGATGCCCTGGCGGACCTGGGGATCGCGAGATCTCCCGGCCAGGCCGGGCGCCTCGGCGACGCCGGCTCGGGGCTCGTCGTGGTCGGCTGGGCGGGGGATCACCGTGTCAGCTTATGACCAGGACCAGGCCACGCCTCAGCGGGCCGGAAGGCAGGCCGGCGGCAGGCTGGCCGGTGCGCCGAGGTCGGCCAGCAGTTCGCCGGCGATGACCTGCGCGGCGGCGGGATCGCGTGAAGGTGTCAGCTGGTCAGGGTCTCGCGATGGGCCCAGGCCAGCCGCAGGACGGCGGCTCCGGCCGCCTGCACCGGTTCGCGGGACACGATGCCGTCGATGACGTGGCCCGCGAACTCGCGGGCCGCGAGCACCTGGCCTTCCTCGTTGCGCCGCGGGCTCAGGCTGAACCACTCGTCGAACACGCGGCTATCGATAACCGCCACCGTGAGCAGGTCCGTGGCGTAGGTGAGCGGATCTACCCCGAGCCCCAGGCACCACACGCTGATCTGACCGCGGTCAAGCGCCTCGGTCATGCTCCGGGCGAACGGCCAGGAATCGTAATCCACCGGACCGTTCTCGCTGCCGTAATCCTCCGAGCGTCCGCGGAGCTCTTCGGCGAACTCGCGGATCATGCTGCGCCACAGCGAGAAGTCGCCGCGCTCGTTCCAGGGCGCCTCACCCGAGGGCTGGAACACCCCGACCGGGATCACCTGGCACAAGCCGCCCGCGTGACCCACCTTGGCCGGATCCCGCCAGTGCCACAGGAACGAGGCGCGGCCGGTCGACCGGTCCAGCCGGAGCGTCAAGGTGCTGATGGCCAGGTTCGCCGGGCGGCGGCGCAGATCGCACGGATCACCGATGCTGCCGCGCAGTATGGCGGGGCGTCCGTCCAGCCGTGCGGCCGCGTATTCGTGCGCGGCCGCCTCCCCGGTGTCGATGCCGTCGAAGTAGCGACCGCGGGTGAACGCCAGCCGGGGCGCCCGGCCGGCCAGCTCGGCGCCGGTCAGGCGGTAGGTGGATCGGTTCTCGAATAGCGCCGGGGCGGCTAGGTCCATGAGCGCGTCGGAGTACCGCGGGTAACGCGTCCCGTCCGCCCGCTCAGGCAAGTCCAGTCCGGCGCCGTCGCCGCGGACCGCGGCCGGTGGGCCGGCCGCCGCGGCGCCGAGCTCCAGGCTGATGTGCTGGATCGGAACCGGGCCGGCGGGCCGCCAGCCGGGCACCGTGAGCAGGGCGCTGTCGGCGATCCTGCTCCCGGCCGGGTACTCTTGCGCGGCCTCGAGCGTCAGGTCGTAACGGTGCTCCTGAAGGTAAGACCGCACCCCGAGCCAGTCGCGCTGACCGGAGGTCAGGCCGTCGGCGGAGATCATCCGGCGCCTCCCGCTGCCCGGCTCACCACCCGGCCGCGGCCGGGACAGACCCGATGGACCCGATGGACCCGGCGGGCGCTACGGACCCGGCGGACGCCGCGGACCCAGTGGACCCGGCGCTCCTGAGGTGGGTCGCGCCCCCGACCTGGTCGTCGGCCCAGAAGCTGATCAGCTCCTCTACGCTGAGCGACTGCGGGGCCGCGTCGGCACGCAGGGTCCGGCCGGTGGCCAGACTCCAGCTCGTGATCAGTATCCGCGCCAGCAGGTCGTCCTCGGCCGCGTCATGAACTGCCCGGCCAGAAGTCCTATATTGCGTATTTGCGCCGGAATCGTCCGCGCAGCCTAAGACAGTGGTGTCTTTCATAACGCGCCTCCTTCCCGAAGGCCGACGGGATTGCGTGCAGGGGGACGACTTTACCTGCCCCGCAAACAGCTTGGGGTAAAAAGCATGATCTGGGCTGCGGTGTTTTCTGTGCTCGTCCACCTTAACGGTGTTAACGCACGTCACAGCCCTAGCTAGGGCGGCTTTAGAGGCAATTGCCCGGCTCGCGCAAAATACGCCGGTAAGACGCGGGCGTCATCCGCATATCAGGCCGCGGCGGTGCGGATTTGATAGGTATGCGAGCTTTGCCGGATAGCGTCCTGGACCGTAGCGAAGATATTGAGGTGCCGGTTCATGCCGGTCGCCGAGAGCACCAGGGCGACCTCAGCGGACGGGGCGGCCAGGCGCAGGAAACCGCCGAGGAGCCCGGCACGGTGCCCGGCGCCGACCAGGACCGCCAGGCCGCTGGCATCCGCGTGCCTGACCGCGGACAAGTCGATGATGAGCCGGCTGGCGGCGGGGCGGAGCAGGTCGATGAGCTGCTCGCGCAGAGCGGGAGCAGACGCGATGTCGAGGTCTCCCCGGAGCGCGGCGATGACCTGGCCGCCGGGGCCGGTCCGGGAGGTAAGACTGAGGCCGGTTTCATAAGTCGCGGGGTAGATCACGGTACGTCCGATCAGTGCGGAGGAAGTGAGGGGCGAACAGGCCGCGCTGCGCGCATTTAGCTGCCCGCGAGCTCCTCCGGTAGCCCGGGAAGCTGGCCGTCGTCAACGGCTGATGCCCAGTGCCTGGCCTGACGCTATACCCGCAGCAGGAAACTAGCAAGTTTTTTCCGGTAACTGGTATCCTCTCAGCATGGCGAGCTGGACCTTCCTGACCAACCATGCCCTCGTACTCCTGTGCGTGGCCCATGACCCCGAGATGCGCCTGCGTGACATCGCGGCCAGCCTGGACATCACCGAACGCAGCGCCTTTAGCATCGTCTCGGACCTCGTCGAGGGCGGCTACGTGGTCAAGGAGAAAGACGGCCGGCGTAACCGGTACCACATCCAGGCGCACCTGCCACTGCCCGAGGCCGTCGCCCGGGAACGCACCGTCGGCGAGGTCCTGGCCCTCCTGGTCGGCGCGGAAGGAAGCTGACCGCGCCGGATTCCCGCGCAAAGGTCTAGAGTGCGTGATCATGGCGGAAATCGTGCTGCGCGTCCGGCTTACCGGCGGCGATCACCTGGACGTTACCTACGAAGACCCAGGCGCCGACGACGAGCAGGAGATCCTGGACCGCGCCGTCGAGGCCCTGGCGGAAGACCACGGAGTGCTGCGCTGCCAGCACGGCGGCCGCCTGCTCGTGCTGTACGGCCGGGGCGTGTCCACCCTTGAGGTGGCGCCGCGAGGCGCCGTCTTGTGACGGTCAGGTGATGAACAGGGCGATCGCGATGTACTGGCAGGTCGCGGCGGCGCAGACGTAGACGTGAAAGACCTCGTGGTAGCCGAAGACCGACGGATTCGGGTCGGGGCGGCGCCGCCGGTAAGACAGCGCTCCCGCCGTGTACAGCAGGCCGCCCGCCAGCATCAGCGCTCCCGCCGCGGTCCCGGAATGCAGCCACACGGCCGGCAGCGCGAGACCGCCGACCCAGCCAAGCCCGACGAACGTCGAGCCGACCAGGAGCTCGGGCGCGTTCATCCACACCATGTGAATGGCCGCCGCGGTGAACGTAAGCGTCCAGATCGCGATCAGGCAGGCCAGCCGGAACGAGCCGCGAGTAGCGAGCAGGAAGGCGGGCGTCGCCGTGCCGGCGATGAGCAGGAAGATCATCGCGTGGTCCAGGCGCTGCAGGCGCCCCCGCCACGCGGCGCCCCAGTTACCGCGGTGATAGAGCGCGCTGACTCCGAACATCGCGCTGATGCTGACCGCGAAGATAGCCAGCCCGGTAATCCGCACGGCGCCGTGGGCACGGGCCAGGGCCAGGGTCCCGAACACGAGCGAAGCCTCGAACCAGATCAGGTGCAGCCAGCCGCGTAGCAGCGGTTTCGCGGGCGAGGCATCACGGGGGGCGCCAGCGGACGGCGCCGCCATCTCCAGCGCGGAGGGAGCCTGAGCCGCCACGTGGTCCATAGCCGTCACGCGACCTCCGCATCAGCCCGCTAGGCGGCTTCGGGTACCGTCACGTAGGCCCTCACAGCGTATGACAGCACGNNACGGGCTGAGCGCCAGCTCCCAGCGGTAGATCCCAGCGGTGGGGCGCGGGATCAGAGCTTGGTCAGCTTGGCGAAGGGCCACATGATCCGCACCTGGCGTGAACCGAAGTCGACGACCAGCGCGGAGTCATCCTCGATAAGGATGACACGACCAAGACCGTACTTATCGTGGCTCACTTGGTCCTGCACGGCAAACTGCTCGACAGGTGGATCCGCGGTCCTGGAGTTGAAGGGACTATCTGGCAGGAAGCGTCGGTTCGCGGCGCGGGCAGGCTTCATCACTACTAGTATGCGCCTTTCCAGCGATTCCCGGCTCGTTTATCGGGCTCACAGTCGTACTCTCCTGACGCGGGCCCGCCGGTCCGGCATCCGCCGCCGGCCGGATCGCCGATTTCGGCGACGGTTGTCAGCTATTCTGGTAATGCGTTCGCTACGCGAGGCCGCGGGGGACGCTCAGCCACTGTTCGGGACGTCAGCGAGCACGCGAGGCCCTCTCAGCCAGCCTCGGACCTGACATGAAGATCCCGGCCACCGCGATGCCGTTACTCGCGGTGCCCTTACTTCAGTGCGGCGTAACGACGCGCCCGACTCAACGATCGCTGACACCGCAGCCTGGCGGCGGCACGCGACGACAAGGAGCCTTATGCCGACGACCTACGCACTGGTCAGCACCTATCCGCCCACCCAGTGCGGGCTAGCGACATTCACGGCCGCGCTGCTCACCCACCTGCCCCAGCCCGGTGATCAGGTCGCCGTCGTGCGCGTGCTCGACGAGCCGGCGCCCGGCTCGGCCGCTCCGGTGGTCCATGACCTGGTGGCCGGCTCCGCGGCCCACGCGTCGGCCGCGGTCGAGGTACTCAACGGCTTCGATGTCGTGATCGTGCAGCACGAGTACGGCATTTACGGCGGCCCTGACGGCCAGGACGTCATTCCGCTGCTCGAGGCACTGTACGTGCCGAGCATCGTGGTCCTGCACACGGTGCTGGCCCGCCCCACGCCCCGGCAGCGCGCGATCCTCGACGAGGTCATCGCCGCCGCCAGCGTGGTCGTCACGATGACGAAGACGGCCCGGTCCCGGCTGCTGGAAATCTACGGCACCGACCCGGAGAAGGTCTTTGTCATACCGCACGGCGCTGCTGACCACGCGATGACCGCGGCGGCGGGCGGAACCACGGGCCGGCCCAAGGTACTGACCTGGGGACTGCTCGGGCCGGGCAAGGGAATCGAGCACGCGATCGACGCGATGGCCCTGCTACGCGACCGCGGGCTGGACGCCGACTATGAGGTGGCCGGCCAGACCCATCCGCGCGTGCTGGCGCGGGATGGCGAGGCCTACCGGCAGGCGCTGCAGGCCCGGGCCCGGGCCCTGGGGGTAGCGGACCGGGTGCACTTCGACGGCCGGTTCCTGCCCGCGGCCGCCCTGGGCCAGCTGATCAGCGCCGCGGATGTCGTGCTGTTGCCGTACGACTCACTTGAGCAGGTCACCTCCGGGGTCTTGATCGAGGCGGTCACCGCGGGCAAGCCGGTGGTGTCCACGTGCTTCCCGCACGCCGTCGAGCTTCTCGGGGCGGGACTGCTGGTTGAACGGCAGGACGCGGCGGGCATCGCCGGAGCGCTGCAGCGTGTTTTCACCGAGCCCGGCTTGTCGGCGCGGATGAGCAGGTACTCGGCGGCCCTCGCGCCGCACCTGCTGTGGCCGGCGGTGGCGCATTCGTACCGGGAACTCGCCTCGGTGGTCACCATGACCAGGGCAGGAACCCCGTTATGAGCTACCCGGCCGCGCCGTTCCGGCATCTGCTGCGGATGACCGATCACATCGGCCTGCTCGAGCACGCCGAGGGCATCGTCCCCCGGCATGAGCACGGCTACTGCGTCGACGATGTGGCCCGCGGCCTGGTCGTGGTGTGCCGTGAGCCGTCGCCCTCTCAGGAGCTGATCACCCTGGGACGCCGTTACCTCTACTTCCTGGCCCAGGCTCAGGCGCCCGGCGGCGGAGTCCATAACCGCCTCGGTTACGACCGCCGGTGGCGCGACCAGCCCGACACGCAGGACTGCTGGGGCCGGTTCTTGTGGGGGCTCGGTACCGCGGCCGTGCGGGGGCCGACCCCGGGGATCCGCGGGGAGGCCCTCGAGCTGTTCGGCCGCAGCGCGCAGGTTTCCTCGCCGTGGCCGCACGCCATGGCGTTCGCGGCGCTCGGGGCGGCCGAGATACTCGGGAAATGGCCGGACCATGCGGGCGCGCTCACGCTGCTCGACGGAGCCGTCGCCATCATCGGGGAACCACCGGCCAACGCGGAGTGGCCATGGCCGCAGCCCCGGCTTCGCTACGCGAACGCGGCCATCGCCGAGGCCGTGATCGCGGCGGGCGAGAAACTCGGCCGTGACCAGGTGCTGCGCAACGGCTTGCGGATGCTCGGCTGGCTGCTCGCCGTCGAGACCCGTGACGGCCACTTCTCGGTGGTGCCGACCGTGGGCTGGACCCTCGGCGAGGCCCGCCCTGCTTTCGACCAGCAGCCGATCGAGGTGGCCGCCCTGGCCGATGCCTGCATGCGGGCGGCGGCGGTCACCGGTGACAACAGATTGCGGCTCGCCCATCGAGACCCCGGCGGGGTGGCTGGTCTTCACCCACGGCGTGGGGCCCATGCGGGAGTACGCCATCGGCGCGGTCCTGCTCGACCTGGAGGAACCAGAGCGCCTGATCGCCACGCTCGCCGAGCCGCTCCTGGTGGCCGATGAGTCCGAGCGCGACGGCTACGTCCCCAACGTGGTGTACTCCTGCGGCGCCATGCTCCACGGCGGCACCGTGGTGCTGCCGTACGGCTGCAGCGACTCCTCCGTGCGGGTAGCGACGGTCAACCTCAGCCTGCTCCTGGAGCGTCTGCTCCCTGGCTGAACAGCCCGTCGGCAGTCTCGCGGTCCTTACGAGGCGGTACGGCGGACAAGCCCTTGCTCGCGCAGCTGCTCGATGCACCTGTCGACCAGTTCCCCGATGGAGCCGCCCGAATCGCCCGGCTCATACGCGGCCCGCAGCGTGTCTGCGATCTCAGCGGCCGCGTTCTGGCCGGTACACAGCTCGAGAACGAACGCGGCCGTGTGATTGAGGTAGTGGACGAGGTCATGGTCGGGGTCATAGACAACGTAGCCGTCATCGACCGGATTGATCTCGATGCGGCCGCTGCGGACCGGGCAGTCAGTCATGGGCAGTAGCCTCCCTCCGGGAACGGGCCAGGGCCAGGGCCGCCTTGGCTGAGTAGGCGCGGCTAGCGGGATCACAGCGCCCGGCCTCGGCATACGCGGCGGCCGCCTCACGGTACCGGCCAAGCCGGAACAGGCACAGGCCGCGGCCGTCATGACCATACTCGCCGAACAGGCGCTCGTCATAGGAAGGCCCCTCGTCGGGCAGTCCCGCGACGTCTACCGCCAAAAGCCGGTCGAAGGCCCCGATCGCCTCATCGAACCTGCCCGCCGCGATGAAGACGCGAGCCTGAAGCCAGAGCGCCACCCAGTTGCGCGGGTACAGGGAACGAGCCTCGGCGAGCAGGGCGGTTACGTCCTCGCCCCGCCCGAGCCTGGCCGCGATGAGATCACAGTAGGCCAGGGCTCCGGCGGGGTCGACGAATGGCTTAGCCCGGCTGATGTCGACGGCATGGGCCAGAACCCGTTCCGCGGCCGGACCCTGACCCAGCCCGGCCAGCACCCGGGCCAGATGGTGCCAGTTGAACAGGTTCTCCGGTTCTTCGCGGACCCGGCGGCGCAGCATCGGCAGGTTGCGCAGGTGCTTGCGGGTCTGGTCGCCTTCGTAGCCGACATGGGTCAGGAGCAGATCGGACACCCCGATCGGCCGGCCGTCGGTTTCGGCCACGGCATGGATCGACGGCACCACCTTCTCGTGGATGGCGCCCTCGAACCGGATCCGGGGATCGTTCCGCCACAGCCGGTACTCCCGGTAGGGCGTCGACCCGACGACGGGCCGCAGCAGCAGCCGGAACGCTACCTCGGGTGCGTCGGCCAGCAGGCCCTCGACCGCGGGGCGCGGCACGGGCGCAAGCCGCTCGTCGGCATCGATATAGAGAATCCACTCTCCGCCACAGCGGTCGAGCGCGTCGTTCCTGGCGGCCGCGAAGTCATCGGCCCACCGCCGGTGGTAGACGCGGGCGCCGAAGCTCTCGGCTATGCCCGGCGAGTCGTCGGCGGATCCGGTATCGACCACGACAATCTCGTCGACCACATCACGTATCGATCCCAGGCACGCCGGCAGGTATGCGGCTTCGTCTCGGACGATCAGTGCCGCGGAGACTAGGCCGGCCATGACCACACGACGGACGGGGCAGTCACCCGGTGATGCGAGCTCATCGCCGTCCTCTCGGGAGTGCCCGGCACGCTCTTGCCATCGCGACCCGCCGCTTTACCCGTCGTGGTGACCGTGGTGATGACGGTCACGGCGATCGTGGTCACGATGACCATGGTCATGCTTGTCATGGTGGTCATGGTCATGGTCATGGTGGTATTCGCCCGGGCAAACCTGGTTCGGATAGTGCTGGTTCG
>PMOU01000316.1 GCA_003161205.1 Actinomycetota bacterium
CCATCCCGCGGCGTGGCTCTACGGGGTCGCGGTGGCGTGGGCCGCGGTCATCGGCGCGGCCGCTCTGGCCGGACCGTGGCGGCGCGATCCGCTCGGGCCGTTCGGGGTGGTCTGCCTGCTGACGCTGGTGGTGCTGGGCCTGGACGTGATGACCGGGTCCCGGCTGCAGCTGGAGACGCCGTTCGGGCTTTCCGTGCTCGAGGCCGGCCGGTTCTACGGCATCGGCAACGAGGCGCTGGGCATCTACGGCGTCACCGCGCTGCTGGCCGCGGCGTGGCTGGGCCGTCTCGCGCTGCGCCGGTATCCGGCGTCCCGGCGCCCGGCGGTGCTCGCGGTGGCGGTGGTCGGGCTGTTCGCGGTGTTCGCCTCCGGCTGGCCCGGGTTCGGCGGCAAGGTCGGCGGCACGATCGCGATGGTGCCGTGCTTCGCGCTGCTGGCCCTGGTCGTGGCCGGGATCAGGCTCAACGGGCGGCTGGTGCTGCTGGTCGCGGTCAGCGGGCTCGCCCTGTTCGTGGTCTTCGCGCTGATCAGCTACTTCGTGCCGGTCACCGGCAAGTCCGACATCTCCTCGTTCGCGGGCAGCGCCCTGCACGGGCACGCCGGGAGCCTGCTGCTCCGGAAGATCAACTCGAATATCGGCTCGCTGTCGGTCAACGCGCTCAGCCCGCTGAGCCCCCTGGTGGTGCTGGTCAGCGGGCTGATGCTGTGGCGGCCTTCGTGGTTCGGCCTGAAGACGGTGCCGCTGGCTTACGCGGCCGAGCCGCTGCTGCGCCCGGTCCTGGGCGTGCTGTGGCTGATGCCGGTGCTCGGCTGGTTCGCCGATGATTCCGGCGTCATCGTGCCGGCCGCCGCGCTGCCGCTGGCGCTGCCGCTCGGCATCGCGATCCTCGCGGCCGCGGCCTACTCCGATCGCGAGGCACGCTATCGTAATACCACCGTAACCGGACCTTCCGGGCCACGGACCGCTGACCAGCCCGCGTAAGCAGAAAGTCGCCTGAGCAGAGAGTCACCAGTGCAATACCAGCTATCGCGCATCGTCGCCGGGCCGTTCCTGCATACGATCTGGCGGCCGAAGGTAACCGGCGGCGAGCACGTGCCCGCATCCGGCGGCGCGATCCTCGCGGCTAACCACCTGTCGATGCTCGATTCTGTCTTCCTGCCGCTGATGCTGGACCGGCCGGTGACGTTCTCGGCCAAGGCCGAGTACTTCACCGCCTCCGGGCCCGCGGCCCGGTTGTGGGCCTGGTACCTGAAGTCCACCAACCAGCTGCGGATGGACCGGGAAGGCCCGCGAGCCGCCCAGGACACGCTGGAGGCGGCGCTGGTCNNCCGGTCGCGATGATCGGCACCCGGCGGGTGCTGCCCCCCGGTCACGCGGTGCCGCGGCCCGGCCGGGTCGAGATCAGGATCGGCGCGCCGCTGAAGTTCCCCGCTGAGGTCACCGCCGCGCCGCCGGGCAAGGCCAGGCGGCTGATCGCCGAGCAGGTGATCACGGCGATCCAGGAACTGTCCGGCCAGGAGTACGTGCCGATGTTCGCCTCCGACCGCAAGGCCGAACTCGCGGCCGCCCGCCAGGCCGAGCTCGAAGCCGCCCGCCAGGCCAAAGCCAAGGCCAGCCGCCGGGCCTAGCCCCGGGTCTACGCCTGCTGGCCCGCGCAATCGGGACACAAGCCGAACAGCTCGACCGTGTGGCCCACGTCCGTGAAGCCAGCCTCCGCGGCGACTCGTTCCGCCCATTGCTCCACCGCGCGGCCTTCCACCTCCACGCTGCGCCCGCAGTTACGGCAGGTGAGGTGGTGATGGTGCACGCTCGTCCCGCACTGCCGGTAAAGGATCTCGCCGCTGGCGTCGCGNNATGGCATCGATGCTGCCTTGCTCGCTGAGTGCCTGCAGGTGCCGGTAGACGGTGGTGAGCCCGACGTGCTCGCCCTTGCGCCGCAGCTCCGCGTGGATCTCCTGGGCGCTGCAGAAGCCGGGCAGGCTAGTGAGCGCGGTCGCCAGGGCCTGCGCCTGCCTGGTTCCGCGCGTCCGGGTCGCACGGGCGGTCCCGGGAGACCCCGGGGCCCTGACCCGTACCCGCTCTTCGGGCTGCGGCGTGGTCACAGTCGCACGGTACATCGTTGACGGCATTCCGGCTAACGCCCGGCTCGCCGCTCCGTGTTGCAAACGATATTGGGAATCATTACCATTAGCGCGGAGGCCGGCCCGTAGCGCGAAGTCCCGGCCCCACCCCCCTAGACCCCCCTAGACCCCCCGAGACCTGCCCGCCAGAAAGTCTGCCCCTACCGAGGAGTGCCGGTGATGCGGAGCCGCTGCCTGTCCCTGGCTCTCGTCGTGCCGCTCGGCGCGGCGCTGCTGGCGACCGGCTGCTCCGTGGCCGCGGGCGGCTTCTCCGACCCGGGTGGCAAGATCGTCGCGGTGGGCGCCGAGAACGAGTACGCGGACGTCATCCAGCAGGTCGGCGGGAAGTACGTCCAGGTCAGCGCGATCATGAGCAATCCGAACACGGACCCGCACACCTTCGAGGCCAGCGCCTCGGTGGCCCGGCTGATCAGCTCGGCCCAGCTCGTGGTGCAGAACGGCGTCGGCTACGACACCTTCATGAATACGATCGAGAACGCCGCCCCGAACTCGTCGCGCAAGGTCATCACCGTGCAGAACCTGCTCGGCCTGCCGGCCAGCACGCCGAACCCGCACCTGTGGTACGCCCCGGCCACGATGCCGGCCGTCGCGACCGCGCTCGCCGCTGACCTGGCCGTCCTGCAGCCCGCCCACGCCGCGTTCTTCAAGGCCCAGGCGGCCGCCTTCACCAGCTCGCTGAGCGGGTGGAAGAACGCGATGGCCGCGTTCAAGGCGGAGTACCCCGGCACGCCGGTCGCGACGACCGAGCCGGTGGCGGACTACATGCTGCAGGCGGTCGGTGCCGACAACCTGACGCCCTGGGCGCTGCAGGCCGACATCATGAACGGCACCGATCCCTCCGCGCAGGACGTCGCGACCCAGCGGAGCCTGTTCACGCAGCACAAGGTAAAAGTCTTTCTCTACAATCAGCAGGTGACGGACTCGCTGACCGAATCGTTCATCTCGCTGGCGCAGGCCAACGGCGTCCCGGTGGTCGGGGTCTACGAGACGATGCCGGCCCCCGGGTATGACTACCAGTCGTGGATGCTGACCGAGGTTCAGGACCTGCAAAAGGCCGTGGCCGGTAAAGTCTCGAGCGAGCACCTGTGACGGCCGACCTGCTCCGGCTGGACGGAGTCGGAGTCCGGCTGGGCGGCCGCGAGATCCTCCGGGACGTCTCGTTCACCATCCGCGCCGGTGAGTTCACCGGCCTCATCGGGCCGAACGGCGCGGGTAAGACCACGTTGCTCCGGGTCATCCTCGGTCTGCAGCCCGTCACCCAGGGCACGGTGCTCCTGGACGGCGCGCCGCGGGCGGCCCGTGACGCCTCGATCGGGTACGTGCCGCAGAAGCTGGCCATCGAGCCCGATATGCCGCTGCGGGTCAGGGACGTGGTGGCGCTCGGGCTGGACGGGCACAAGTTCGGCATCCGGCTTCCGTCCCGGGCCCGGCGCGAGCTGGTCAGCGACATGCTGACCGCCGTCGGCGCGCAGCGCTACGCCGACGCGCGGGTCGGCGAGCTGTCCGGCGGGGAGCAGCAGCGGGTCATGATCGCGCACGCCCTGATCAGCCGGCCGAAGCTGCTGCTGCTCGACGAGCCGCTGGCCAACCTCGACATCTCCAGCGAGCAGGGCATCGTCTCCGTGCTGGCCCGGCTGGCCCGGGCCGAGCGGATCGCCGTGCTGCTCTCGGCGCACGACATGAACCCGCTGATGCCGGTGATGGACCGGATCGTCTACGTGGCCGCGGGCCGGGTGGCGGTCGGCAGCGCCGATGAGGTGGTCCAGCCCGAGGTTCTGTCCCGCCTGTACGGCCAGCACGTCGACGTCATCCGGGTGCACGGGCGCATCCTCGTGGTGGCGGCCCCCGAAGGGACCGCCACCACCCACGCGGGGGANNTCGAGCCCGGCTTCTTCGGCAGCGGGCCGGTGCACGTCGCGCTCGGCGTGGGGACCGTCATCGCCATCACGTCGGCCGTCGTGGGCGTGTTCACGGTGACCCGCGGCCAGTCGTTCGCCGGGCATGCCCTCGGGGATATCGCCACGACCGGGGGCTCCGGCGCCTTCCTGGTCGGCATCAACCAGTTCTGGGGCTACCTCGCGTTCGGGGCCGGGGCGGCCGCCTTCATGGAGATGATCGGCGTCCAGCGCCGCCGGGGCCGCGACGTGGCCACCGGCGTGGTCCTCGGCGCCGGCCTCGGCCTGGCCGCGCTGTTCCTGTACCTGGGCACCCAGTACAGCTCCACGACCGGCGCGTCGTTCACGCTTCTGTTCGGCTCCATGTTCGTCATCACCCCGTCCACGGTTCCCGCCCTGATCGTGTCCGCCCTGCTCGCGCTGGCCACGGTGGTCGTGCTGGCCCGGGTGCTGCTGCTGACCTCGCTGAGCCCGGACATCGCGGCGGCCCGCGGTGTGCCGGTGCGCGCCGTGGGCGCGGCCTACCTGATGGCGCTGGCCGTATCGGTCGCGCTGTCCGCCGTGATCATCGGCTCGGTGCTGAGCACCGCGCTGCTGATCGGCCCCGCCGCGACCGCGCTGCGCGTGGCCAAGGGCCCGGTCCGGGCGATGGCCACGGCGGCCGGGATCGGCGTGGTGGCCACCTGGCTCGGCATCGTGCTCGCCTACGACAGCTTCTACTGGCCGCCTGCCCGTCGGGGCTGGCCGGTCAGCTTCTTCGTGGTGACNNCTGATCGTCGGCTGCTACCTGGTCACCTACCTGCGCCCGCGCCGCGGCCGCCGGGAACGCGAGCGGGCCGAAGCGCTGCGGGACGCCCCGGATACGGAGCAGCTATGTTCTCCGGCCTGATGCTGAACACCTGGGTCGCGGCGACGGCGGTCGCGGTGNNGTGCTGCGCGGCTCGACGTTCGCCGCTCACGCGATTCCCAACGGCGCCTTCGCCGGCGCGGCCGGGGCCAGCCTGCTCGGCCTCAACGCGTTCGCGGGCCTCGCGGTGTTCTCGGTCGGCGGCGCGCTCGGCATCGCCGGCCTGAGCCGCCGCGCCCGGAACGACGTGGCCACCGCGCTGACGTTCGTGATGATGCTGGGGATCGGCGCGCTGTTCGTCAGCTGGAGCACCGAATACGCGCAGGAAGCGTACTCCCTGCTGTTCGGTGAGGTGTTCGGCGTCAGCGCGGGTGAGGTGCTGCCCATTCTGGTCCTCGGCGTGGTGTCGATCGCCGCGATCATCGTCATGTTCCGCCCGCTGATGCTGTCCTCGGCGATGCCCGAGGTCGCCGAGGCNNCTGATGATCGGCCCCGCCGCCGCCGCCCGTTCGCTGACCGCCCGCCCCCTCCTGGCGATGCTCCTGTCCGTCGCCATCGCCCTGGTCACCGTCTGGACCGGCATCGCCGTCGCCTACCAGTCCAACTGGCCCCTCGGCTTCTTCGTCGGCATCATGGGCGCCGCCTTCTTCCTCTTCGCCCGCGCCTACACCACGGCTCGCCGCCGCCTAGCCACCCGCACCGCGACCTAGCCACCCAAACCGCGACCCCGGCGGCGTAAGCCGCCATCGCGCGGCCCGCGAGGGGCCGCAGGCCCCTCCGGCCGCCCGATACTACGGCGAGCACCACAGCCAGGGCGCGAAGCGCACCGGGGGGTTCCGGGGGGTCGCCCCCCCGGGCCAACACCGCACATAACCTTTTACCAATGAACCGGCTGAAGAATTCGACGAGTCCTTACCTGCTCCAGCATGCGGACAACCCGGTGGACTGGTGGCCGTGGTGCGAGGAGGCCTTTGCCGAGGCGGCCCGGCGCGACGTTCCGGTCCTGCTCTCGGTGGGCTACGCCGCCTGCCACTGGTGCCACGTCATGGCCCACGAGTCGTTCGAGGATCCGCAGACCGCGGCGCTGGTGAACTCCCACGTGGTCGCGGTCAAGGTGGACCGGGAGGAACGGCCCGACGTCGACGCGGTCTACATGACCGCGACGCAGGCGATGACTGGCCAGGGCGGCTGGCCGATGACGGTGTTCATGACCCCGGACCGGGAGCCGTTCTTCTGCGGCACCTACTACCCGCGGGATTACTTCAGCCAGCTGGTCCTGAACATCTCCAGCGCCTGGCGAGACCAGCGGGATGACGTGGCGGAGCGGGCCAGGCAGATCGTCACCGCGCTGGCGGACAACGTGTCGGCCACGGCCCGCGCGCTGCGCGACGGCGGCCCCGGGGGCGCCGGGCTGAGTGCGGCTCAGCTTGCCGAAGACCAGGCCGGCGTGCGGCTCCGCGAGGTCACCGACGCCGCGGTGGCGGCGCTTGGCCAGGGATTCGACGCGGCCGCGGGCGGGTTCGGCGGCGCGCCGAAGTTCCCGCCGTCGATGGTGCTGGAGTTCCTGCTGCGTTACCACCAGCGGACCGGGGCGCCCGAGGCGCTGCGGATGGCCGACCGCACCTGTGAGGCGATGGCCCGCGGCGGCATGTACGACCAGCTGGGCGGCGGGTTCGCCAGGTACTCGGTCGACGGCCGCTGGGTCGTCCCGCACTTCGAGAAGATGCTCTACGACAACGCGCTCCTGGCCCGCGTGTACCTGAACCTGTGGCGCCGGACCGGCTCGGAGCTGGCCCGCCGGGTGGCCGAAGAGACGTGCGACTGGATGCTGCGCGAGCTGCGGACGGGCGAAGGCGGCTTCGCGGCGTCCCTGGACGCCGACAGCGAGGGCGAAGAAGGAAAGTTCTACGTCTGGCGTCCCGCCGAACTGCGCGCCGTCCTCGGCCCCGACGACGGTGACGTCGCGGCCCAGGTGTTCGGCGTGACCGAGACCGGCACGTTCGAGCATGGTGCCTCGGTGCTGCAGCGGCGCCCAGAGCCCGCTGACGCCGAGCCCGCTGACGCCGAGCCCGCCGACCCCGGCCGCCTGGCCCGGATCAGGAGCACGCTGCTGGCGGCCCGGGCCAGCCGGGTCCGGCCGGCCCGCGACGACAAGGTGGTGGCCGCGTGGAACGGGCTGGCCATCTCCGCCTTGGCCGAATGCGGTCTGCTGCTCGGCCGGCCGGACTTCACCGCCGCCGCCCGCGATGCCGCCGCGCTGCTGGCCTCGGTCCACCTGGCGGACGGAAGGCTCATCCGCACCTCGCGCGACGGCGTCGCCGGGGGCGATGGCGCCGGGAGCACGGCGGGGGTTCTGGAGGACTACGCCTGCGTGGCCGAGGGATTCATCACGCTGTCCGGGGTGACCGGGCAGGCACGCTGGATGACGCTGGCCGGCCAGTTCCTTGAGGTCGCGCTGACCGCCTTCGGCGACGGGGCAGGCGGCTTCTACGACACCGCGGCGGACGGCGAGCCGCTGATCTTCCGGCCGGCCGAGCCCGCGGACAACGCCACGCCATCGGGCGGGTTCGCGGTCGCGGGCGCGCTCCTGCGCTACTCCGCGCTGGCAGGCTCGGCCCGGCACCGCGAGGC
>PMOU01000338.1 GCA_003161205.1 Actinomycetota bacterium
GCCGCGGCGGAGCTCGATGGCGCGGCGGCGGAGGAGGTGGTCCGCTGGGCGGTCGATACGTTCGGGGCGCGGATCTGCGTGACGTCCTCGATGACGGACGCGGTGATCATCCACCTGGCCTCGGGGGTGCAGCCGGGGATCGACGTGGTGTTCCTGGACACCGGGTATCACTTCGCCGAGACGATCGGGACCCGGGACGCGGTCGAGGCGGTCTATCCGGTCCGGCTGGTCAACGTGACCCCGTCCCGGACGGTGGCCGAGCAGGACGCGGAGCTGGGGCCGCGGCTGTTCGGCCGTAATCCGGACCTGTGCTGCTACCTGCGNNCCCAGCAGGAGGTCGATGAGTACATCGCGGTCAACGGGGTGCTGGTGAACCCGCTGGTCTATGACGGGTATCCCTCGATCGGCTGCGCGACCTGCACGCTGCGCGTCGACCCGGGCGCGGACCCGCGCAGCGGCCGGTGGGCCGGCACCGCCAAGACCGAATGCGGTATCCACACCTGAGCCTCACGCGAACGCCGGGATGCCGGTCAGGGCCCGCCCCATGATCAGGACGTGAATCTCGTCGGTGCCCTCGTAGGTCCGCACGGCCTCCAGGTTGCTGGCGTGCCGCAGGCCGGCCGTCACCACGGCCCGTTCGGGAAAAAAGAACTTTAATCATTCCGAACGGGTCGTGGTATGACGGTTCGAGCCGCCGATCCGCTCGGGAGGATTCTCGTATTCTGGATGGGCGCAGATTTCCTGGCGAAGGATTGAGGAAGACAGTGGCGCAGCCGGCTGACACCGACCTTCACCCGCACGATCATGTTGTCCTTGCCTCCGCCGATAACGAAGCTTTTACCTCGCTCCGGCGCCGGTCAACCTCACGGCTCGACCGGTACGAGATGGGCCGGCGGCTCCGCCAGCAGGTTCCGCGCCGCTCGCTGGGCGACTGGTCCGCGCCGGCGGACCGGCCCGACCCGGTGCAGCTGATCATCGAGTCGCACCGCGGCCGGCTGGACTGGCTGATTCCGTGCCGGGTCGGCCGGATGGCCGCCTCGCCGTACGGGTTCCTGCGCGGCTCCGCGATCGTGATGGCGTCGGACGTGGCCCGGTTGCCGTCCACCGGCATCACCCCGGTGATCTGCGGTGACGCGCATCTGGGCAACTTCGGCTTTTACGCGTCCCCGGAGCAGGACCTCGTTATCGACCTGAACGACTTCGACGAAGCGCACCCCGGTGGCTGGGAGTGGGACCTTCGCCGGCTGGTCGCGAGTATCTGGGTGGCGGGCCGGCAGAACGGTGCCAGTGACCAGCAGTGTGAATCGGCAGTCCTGGGGTGCGTGGCCGGATACCGCGCCGAGGTTCGTGACCTGGCCTCCACCATGCTGCTGGCCCGGTCGTACCAGCGCCTTGACGTGGACCATCTGCACCAGAGCACGACGTACAAGTCGCTGCAGGCCGAGATCAAGCGCGCGGCGGACCGGGCCCGCCGCCGGACCAGTGACCGGGCCCTGCCCAAGTTCACCAGCGAACGCGACGGGCGCCGCCGCATCGTGGAGGATCCGCCGCTGATAACCCGGGTCAGCTACGCCGAAGCCGACGAGCTCGCCCAGGGACTGGACGAGTACCTGGGGACCCTGGCGCCGCACTGGCGGCGGGCGCTGGGCGGGTACACGCTGATCGACATCGCTCACAAGGTGGTCGGCGTCGGCAGTGTCGGGCTGCGCGCCTACGTCGCGCTGCTCGAAGGCAGCAGTCCCGATGACGTGGTGTTCTTGCAGCTCAAGGAGGCCCGCCGGTCGGTGCTGGCCCGCCACGTGCACGGTGAGTCCGCCTGGCACGCGCACCAGGGGCAGCGGGTGGTGGAGTACCAGCAGGCGCTGCAGACGGTCAGCGATCCGCTGCTGGGCTGGACGACCGTCGACGGTCATCAGTACTACGTGCGCCAGTTCAGGAACATGAAGGGGACGGTGGCCCTGGACTCCATCGACGGCGCGGCGCTGGCGGACTACGCCGGCATCGTCGGGCACCTGCTGGCCAAGGGCCATGCCCGCACCAGCGGGGCGTCGATGATCGTCGGTTACGTGGGCTCCTCGGACCGCCTCGACATCGCGCTGGCGCGGTTCGCGCGGCTGTACGCCGACCAGACCGAGGCCGATCACGCGGCCCTGGTCAAGGCCGCCGACCGCGGCATCCTGCCCATTGACCGCGACCTTTGACCCGTGGTCAGGCCGGCCCGTGGTCCGCCCGCCGCGGCGAAGCTGACCAGTCCGGATAGCGCCTAACCGGCACGGTCGGCCGGGTTCTTCAGGTACCCGGTTGCTATCAGTCGGCTGATGTTGAGGTCGAGAAGTCTTGCTCCTGGAAAAGGTCGTGCACGAATCGCGTATNNGTGATGATGCGCAATAGTGTCGCTGTTTTCCGCGCCGCGCCTTGATCCGGTCGGCGTCCCGTTTCCCGCTTAGCTTCCCGGACAGCCCGCCGGAAGGGCCAGCTCTTCCCGCCACACCGCCTGCTCGCCCTGGTCGTTGACCGCGACAATACAAGCGCTTTCCTGGAGTGGCAATAATGTCTCTCAGCTCGGCCGGCGCACGGGTTTGTCCGCATTATTCATATTTTGAAAGTACTGCTCAGGAGCGCGGACACTGACGATGGCGACCAATCGCTCCCGTCTTCTTGGCGATTCCCTCTTCAGATCCACGGCGAATTTCGAAGAAGATATGTGATCTTCGTAACAGGCTCGTGCAGAAATGTGACATAAACGACTTATCGGCCTTACGTGGGGTGTGGCTTTATGTGAATGCGTCGCCGATAAGGGAAAGATGAGGTTCAGGGGTAGGGAGTGCACTGCTGAGGACAGCGTGCACAGTGAAACGGTGAGCTGGGGGACGCTTTGACATCGCGGCGGAATGTGCTGGTGGTCTATGCCATCTGGGTGGCATTGCTCATCGCGACGTATTACCGGTTTCCCGGCCTGCGAACCGAGGCGTGGGGCCTGATCGGCCTGAGCGGAGTCACGGCCATCGTGGCGGGCGTGGTCATCAACCATCCCGCCCGGAAGACGCCGTGGCTGCTGCTGGCCGCCGCGAACCTGAGCTTCATCGCCGGTCAGGTCAGCTTCCTCGTGCTGACACAACTGGGGGTGAGAGTTCCGTTCCCGTCCTTTGCGGACGTGCTGTATCTGGCGACATATCCACTGATCGCGGCCGGGATGCTGATTTTCATCTGGTGGCGGACCCCGGACCGGGACCGGCGCAGCCTGATCGATGCGCTGACCCTGACCGTCGGGCTGGCCCTGCTGTCGTGGATCTACCTGATCCTGCCCTATGTGCACAACCCCGGGCTGTCGTGGCTGCAGAAAAGCACCGCGATCGCCTATCCGCTGGGCGATGTGCTGGTCCTGGCGATGATCGCGCGGCTTCTCGCGCCGGGCACCGGGCGGTCCAGGTCCGTTCAGCTGCTTGCCCTCGGTTCGCTCGGAGTGCTGGCCTCCGACGTCTCGTACGGCCTGATCCAGCTCTACGGGTCGTTCCACAACGGAACGGTCGTCGACCTGGGCTGGGCGGTCTTCTACGGCGCATGGGGAGCGGCGGCCCTGCATCCGAGCATGACGGAGCTGACCAAGCCGGTTTCACGAAAGCCGGCTGAAACCTCGCCCCTCCGGCTGACCGTGCTGCTGCTCGCCTCGTTTATCGCCCCGGTCGTCTTGTTCATCGACCCGGTCGAGGGCCGGTATCACGACGACAGCGTGATCGCGGTGTTTTCCGCCCTCCTGTACCTGCTCGTGCTCTCCCGCCTGTGGGACGTGGCGGCCTCGCACCGCCGCAGTCTCAGCCGCGAACGCGCGGTCCGGCTGGCCGGTGCGTCGCTGACCTCGGCCGTCACCGTGGAAGAAGCCGCCACCGCGGTCAGGACCGCGGCGCTCGCCCTAGTCGGCCCGCGCTCGCCGTGGGAGGCACTGATCGTGATGCGGGACGACGGTGTCCTGCGCGCCGTGGCCACCGCGTCCGGCGATTCGCCGCGGCTGGACCAGCTGGCGGAGCTGACGCAGACATGCCTGCCGCGGCTGACCGGATCGCAGCCGCTCTTCCTGCCCGCGACCGGGCTCGGCGAACGTGCCGGAGTGCTGCTTCCCGGCTGTGACGGGATCTTGCTCTGCCCGCTCACGCTGAACGACCGGCCGTCCGGCGACCCGCTGATCGGGGTCCTGGCCGTCTTCGGGAAGCAGCGGACCCTGGCCGGCTTGTCCGCGACGCTGGAAATCTTGGTCCAGCAGGCTTCCCTCGCGGTCGAGCGGGTCATGCTCAGCCAGGAGGTCATCCGCCAGGGCAGCGAGGCCTACTTCCGCACCCTGGTCCAGGACACCTCGGACGCCATCTTGATCATCGGTAACGACGGGAAAGTCTGTTACGCGACTCCCTCGGCCACGAGCATCTTCGGCGACTTGGCCATGGAGGAGGCCTATCTGTGGGACCTGGTCGCCGACGGCGAGCGTGACGACATCATCCGCACCTGGGCGCGCATGCGGCAAAACGCGCCTCGCACGTCTCAATACGAGGACTTGCGGATCACCCGTCGGGA
>PMOU01000260.1 GCA_003161205.1 Actinomycetota bacterium
GGTCGCACGGCTCCGTGGTATCCGTGCAGGTAGAGCGTCTGGAGCGCCTGGCCGTAGTTCTCATATTCCGCCTGTCGGTGGGTCGAGCCCCACCCGCCCCACATAGTAGGACGCAAATAAGATTCGGAAATTTGCTCTTAAGCTATTGCGGCTGATTTTGTCAGCTAATCCAGTTCACCTGGATGATGACTACGCGTTCTCCGCGGACGTCGGTTAGGTAGACGAGCATTAATTGGCCTCGCTGGACGGTGCGCAGCCCTGGTGGCTCGCCTGTGAACTCCCGCCCGTCGAGGAAGATCATCGATTCGCGGACGGTCAGTTCCTCGGCTACCTGACGGACCGCTGTCAGGGCGGCAGGTGGCAGCCCGTCGAGCAGGTCATCGGTGACGGCCTCCCAATGCCAGTCAGCCACCTACGACCTCGCGGTAGGCTGCCTGGACGATCTCGGCGGCTTCCCGGATTGCCTGGTCCCGGACAGCGGGGTCGGGGTCGGCGAGGGCTCGTTCGGCGGCGTGGAGCCGGGCGGCGACCGAGGGCCGCCGCTCGATGGCGATGGCGGCGCCCCACCGCTGGTAGAAGTGGCGGATGGGGAAGACGCTATTTTCGTCGCCGGCCTGGGTGAAGGCGTCCTGGATTTCCTGGAAGAACTCCGGCAGCCGGGACGGCGCGACGGTGGCGACCGCCTGGCGCAGAGCGGGGAGCGACAGGGCGGGCATAGGGATCAGTGGCTCGTCACCCTGTGGGTACTCAGCAGTCATCTAGCCCGCCTCCTCTCGCATCCAGCTACAGAATAAAGCGCGCCACGGCTCGGGGTGGGGTATGACGATTCACTTGAGCGACTGTGGGCTGGGTGGTCCTGCTGGCGTTACACACAGTAACAGGATTGGAGGAAATTAGCGCTTTGTCGTGGACTGACTCATCCGGGCAGTCGGTGCAATCAGGGTTATCGGCGCCACGACTCCGAGGTATCTGTGCAGCTAGCACAAGCCGTGCAGCTTTCAAGCCGGCACAGGGCATAGTCTGGCCAGACGGGGTGGCTTTCCCGCCTCCCTCAGCCGAGTTGCTCCGGATGGTTGCCTCCATGACCGCTCTGTCAGACCTGATCGGGCTGCTCTACCGGGCCGACTGGACCCGCCTGTCCCTGTCGGCCGAGCTGCGTGCCGAATATGGCGAGGAGCCACTCCCGCCTCCGCTCCTGCGCTCACCGCGCAAGTACCGGTCCCGCTGGTACCGCGACTGGCCAGGGCAGAAGCAGGATAACGGCCGCTACGTGGGGCACGGAGCGCTCCTGATCGGTCCTGGTGGCCGGTGGCGCCTGGTGTGCCCGGACCCCGGCCGGGGCGTCGGGGGAGAGGCTGCCGAGGGCAACGACGGCGAGCACGTCTGGTCGTGGCGGCCGCTGGAGATGGGAGGTCCTGCGCCGCTCCCGGTCAGGGAGAGCGGCGCCTATCTGCCGGTGCCCGAGCTGGTCTGCCCCTCCCGTCTGCTCGGCGGGTACACGCTGGAGGAGCTGGGTCCGGTGACCGTCGCCGGGCGCGACGCGATCGCGGTCGCGGCCACGCCGCGCCGTGATGCGCTCGGATCCCGTCCCGCCCAGCAGGCCTACGACCGCATTGAGGTTGCTGTGGACGCCGAGCTCGGCATCCTGCTCCGCCGGATCGAGACGTCCGCGGGCGAGCTGGTCACCCTCACCGAGCTGACCGGCGTGACGATGAACCCGCCGGAGGCCGCCGACCCGGCCCGGTTCGCTCCGCGACCGGGCAGCCACCTCGGCGATCCCAAAGGGGAGAAGCCAGCGGTCAGCGGGCCTGGCTGGGCGGCCGCGAACCTGGCGGCGAGTGGCCTCGGTGCGCTGGACAGGTGTCTGACCAGCAAGCGCGATCGCGCTGCGCCCGCCGAGCAGCCGGAGGCGATGCCATCGCCCGACCCAGCCCCACTTGAGCCGGCCGGCGGCGCACCGCCGCCCGGCGAGGTCCTTGAGCTGCTGTACCGCAGCGGCGAGCCCCAGGTCCTCAGCGCCACGGCGCGGCAGTGGCTCGANNGCCTCTGTCAGAAGAAATGCGCGCCGCGGGAGGCGGCTTCGCTTCCCTCCTCGATACGGTGACCGGCGTCATGAACGTGACCCGCACCGAAGCCCGGCTGCGCGTCAGCGGCCCGGACCGGTACCGCCTGGACTATTCCGCCCGCCCGCGCCCCGTAGATGCGACGACGGTCTCCTGCGACGGCGAGCGCTGCTGGCGGGTCTTCCAGGACTGGATCGGGATCGGCCCGGCCACGCAGCTACGGGAGCCGATCGTGTCCCTGGCCGAGTCGTCCTGGCTGCTCCGCCTCGGGCTATCCGGCGGCGCGGAGCTCACCTACGGGGATCGGTCCGCCCGTCAACTCCGCGTGACATCCTCAGGTGGCGAGCAGGTCCTGGGGCTGCTGATGAGTTTCCCCGCCGACGCGATCGTGGACGCCGAGACCGGCTGCCTGCTCCGCTTGCTCTGCTACGCCGACGACACCCTGGCGGTCTGGTCGGAGCTGGACGACATCAGCACCGAGCCCATCGACCCGGACGAGTTCCAGGTGCACGTCCCGCCCGGCACCCGCATCGTCGAGGCGACCGGCAATCTGATCACCGACGCCGTCGCGGCCATACCCGGGGTGAAGGGAACCGCGGCCCGCGCCGCCGCCGAGGCCGTCAACCGCACCGCCAGCGCCGTCTCCGCCGCCCGCAGCTTCTGGGACGACCTGCGCGGCCATCGCTAGTCAGCAGCACGCCGCCGGCTAGCGGTCGTAGACCTCGCTCCAGTGACCAATCTGGTCGTCGGCGATGCCTAGCTCGGCCCNNGACCCCCTGGGCCGGGATGTTTCTGCGCGGATGATCGGGCCGCTGACGCCCATCGCCATCCAGCGACTCGCACATGACGGGTCTGCCTGTCTTATTACGCTCTGTCGCTGCCGTGGCTCTATCTCTCGCCATTCGCGTGGACCGGTTCGTGGACCGAGTTACCCGTGCAAACGGTGCCATCAGGACCGCCAGTGGCGGGTCGCTGTGGTATCCGTGCAGGTAGCGCTTCTGGAGCACCGGGCCAGGCTTCCCATAATCCGCCGGTCGTGGGTTCGAGCCCCACCCGCCCCACCAGCAGTTTTACCCTTCTGGATCTTGGTTCCGTGGACCGGTGCGATGTCAGGTATCGACGCTTACGTGTTGCACGCTGATGATGCCATGGCCCTCATGCTGGGTGATGGTGTACCAGATGGTCACGTCGTCGTCCGGCAGGTGCAATTCGTAGGCGCCGGGCAGCGGATCGTCGCGTGGGAAGGGGTCGGCGAGTGACGGTATGGGTTCGGCTAGCAGGTGAAAGATCGTCCGCTGAACCGTCCAGCGCAGCGGCCGCGGCAGAGCCTCGATCTCCTGCCAGGATGAGCCAGGGAAGCGGGACGAGGTGATCAGTCACCTATTCCCCAGGCCTCGGCGAGCTGCTCGCGTGTGAACGCGGGCGTGTCCTCGCCCGGGCCCGGATCGGCCTGAATGCGCGCTTTGGCAACGCCCCGGCCGACTTCCCGCCGCAGGCGCTTGAGCTCGGCCTTCATCGCGTCTAGTTCTATGCGGGGAATGCTGACCAGTTCGGATGCTTCGGCGCTCACGCGCGGCTCCCCCCGGTTCGGCGCTTCAGGCCTAAGTCTAGATCGGTGCGGGCGAAGAGCGTCGCGGGCGCGCTCCATGTACCCGTCAGCTTCCTCTGAGGACAACGGCGCTAGCGGGTTCCTAGCGCCAGTCAGTCACCTGCGACCTCGCGGTACGCCGCCTGGACGATGTCGGCGGCCTCCCGGATGGCCTGGTCCCGGACAGCGGGGTCGGGGACGGCGAGGGTTCGTTCGGCGGCGTGGAGCCGGGCGGCGACCGAGGGCCGCCGCTCGATGGCGATGGCGGCGCCTCAGCGCTGGTAGAAGTGGCGGGTGGGGAAGACGCTGTCTTCGTCGCCGGCCTGGGTGAAGGCGTCCAGGATTTCCTGGAAGAACTCCGGCAGCCGGGACGGCGTGATCGTGGCGACCGCCTGGCGCAGAGCGGGGAGCGACAGGGTGGGCATGGGGATCAGCGGCTCGTCACCCTGCAGGTCCTCAGCTGTCATGCCCCACCCACCCCACCAGCCACGTGCGTCTGCCGCAAAACTGCGCCGGTCAGGTATGCACGCCGAAGACTTCGACCTCGCATCGTGCTGCACCGCTGCGCTTGATCCGTGCGTCGGCGGTGATCAGGGGAACGTTGAGGGCTTCGGCCAAGGCGACGTACTGGGCGTCGTAAGCGGACAGGTTGGCACGAAGGATCTTCAGGCGAGGCCACAAGGGCAGCACGTCCTGCCGTTCGACGGGGAATGCGCGGTAGTTGGAGAGCGCGGCGTCGGCTTCTTGTTCCGAGATTTTCTGTCCGCGTATGAGCCCGAGAAGCGCTGAGATGACCTCTCCGTCGAGCACGTATGGCGCATGCAGGGTCTGTGCTGTGGTCACCCGGCGAGCGATGGCATCTCCTGTCTGCGTCTTCGCTGCCAGCAGCTCGATCATGGCCGAGCAGTCGATGACGGTCAACGTCCGGTTCGTCCCTCGTCGATTGCGGCGAGGATGTCGTCGGTGCTGATGTCAGCGGTCGCCTGCCTGCGGGCCTGCTCCACGGCCTCCGCCACGGTGGGCTTGGCGGCCTCGCGCTCAATCAAGCCGCGGAGGTAAGCCTGCAAAGACTGCCCGGCCTGAGCCGCACGAATCTTCATCGTGCGCACAGCGTCTTCAGGTACGTCCCGGATGGTGAGTGCGGTCATGAATGCATCTTATCATCATTGACTGCATAGTGCATTCACGAATACCGCGTGCAAAGCCGGCATCTCCGTGGGATTTAGGGTCGTGCGCTGGTGCAGAGTCTGCCTCCCATGTTCAACTCCAGCGTGTCGATGACCATCGGGCCGAGGTGGGGTGTCGCTTGACTGGCTTGCCGACCACGAGAACATGAGCATTCCGCTAGATGCCGGACCTCCTGATTGATGAGCATCAAGCCGCGCTGTCAGCGGTGACGTTCTGTGGCGGATGTCCGGTGATCGCCATGGATCGCTGGACCGGTTCGTGGACCAAGCCACCCGTTCAAACGGTGCAATCGGGGCCATCGGCGGCACGACTCCGAGGTATCTGGGCAGATAGCGCGTCCGGAGCGCCAGGCCAGGCTCCTCATAATCCGGTCGTGGGTTCGATTCCCACCTGCCCCACTGCTGCCGCCAGCTATTTACTTTTCTGGACCTTGGTTTCGCGGACCGGGTCCCGCTCTCGCAGCCATGGGCTAGACCGCTCGGTTCGGAAGCTGGACCGCGCAGCCCAGCACTTGCCGGCGAGGTTTCGACAAATCCAGTCGCGGCCGCCGTATCATCCGGGTATGAGTGGCCGGAGAGAGCGCCTGGAAGTAGAGGTCGATCCCCGCCTGCACGCCTACGCCGAGCACCTGGTGGAGGTGGGTCAGGCGGCCTCGGTGTCGGACGTGATCAACGATGCCCTGGCCGAGCGGGAGCGGCAGGACCGTGAGGCCCTGGACTACGTGAGGGAGACCGCCGCCCGTGCAGATCAGGGCAAGATGACCCGGGTCCTGGCGCACATTGACCGCCAGGCCGCCGCGCTGCCCGCGACGTGCCCGAGGGCGGTAACCCGATCCCGCCGCCATATGTTCTTGACCTGAGCATCCTTACCGAGGTTGCCCGCGGCGACGCGGGCGTGACGGGCCTTCTCCTGATCCTCGATGGCCGGGGTCAGCCGCTCGTGCTCCCGGTCCTGGCGATCCTGCAGGCATTCCTGGATGCCCGCATGGCAGATGCCGACAGGGCCCTGCGCGGTATAGGGCGCCTGGAGCATGCCGAGTTCGCTCCCCTGCGCGATGCCGTCCAAGCCGCGGGGCTCGCCTCGGTAATCTCCAGAACCGGCCTGGACCAGGCGGACGGCCACGTGGCATACGTTGCCGATGTCTCGGTCTGCCGCATCCTCACCATGGATGCGGCGAAGTGGCGCGAGCATGCAGAGCAGCTCGACAAGCCGCTGCACTTCGTGGAATACGCCGAGCCGGACGACGACACGAACGCGTGACCGGAGCTTCCGTCGTAGTTGCAGCAGTCGAGCCTGGCACAAGGCGCCGGGCAGCGGGTCGTCGCGGGGGAAAGGGGTCCGCGAGGGTCGGGACCGGCTCGTCCAGCAGGTGGAAAAGATCGTGCGCTGGTCTGTCCACCGCAGCGGCTGCGGCAAGGCCCGATCTGCTGCCGGGAGGAGCCTGGGAAGCGGACGAGGCAATCACTCACGTATTCCCCATGCCTCAGTGAGTTCCTCGCGGGTAAACGTGGCCGCGTCATCGCCAGGGCCGGCGTCGGATTGAATGGCCGCCATGGCGGCACCTCGCCCGGCTTCCCGGCGCAGCCGCTTCAGCTCAGCTTGGCCGCACATGCTCACGGTGACGTTATGTGATCGGCGAAAGGCTATGGCCGCGGTGAATCGTGGACCGGTTCGTGGACCGAGCCACCCGTGCGAACGGTGCAATTAGCGCCACCAGCGGCGCGGCTCCGTGGTATCTGTGCAGGTAGCGCGTCCGGAGCGCCGGGCCGGGCTTCTCATAATCCGCCGGTCGTNNGAGCCCCACCCGCCCCACCAGCAGTCTCAATGGCAGATCGGCGACGACCGTGGACCGATGTGGGTGGTGCGATTCATCGTGCTGCCATAGCCGTCCGGTCACGTAGAGTAGCTGTCGAGCTGGTCTGGCGTGCCAACGCGTACGGCGGGAAGGACTGGACGGGCTGCTTGCCTGGCTCGCTAAGGGCATGCGGGACTGAGCAATGCGTGTTGCAGCCGGCTGGCTCGCCCGGCATGATGCGACGCGAAAGGTCCCGACCTCGGGTTCCGTGAAGCGGGTTAGGGCACGAGAAGCATGTGGTACCGGGGAAAGGACGAGACGGGAACGGCCCGCGCCGGGCAGGCTTCCCGAGCCGTGCCAGTGGCCATCGAGGTCAGCCACCTGACCAAGGTTTTCGGCGGGGCGCGCCGCCGTGTCCGACGTCTCGTTCAGTGTCGCGAGCGGTGAGGTGTTCGGGTTCCTGGGCCGAACGGTGCGGGCAAGCCCGTTACTGGATTGTGACGTCCATTCGAAGGTGTCGGCTCGCCCTACTATTTTGTCCGCGGAGCCCTCGTCGGCGCTGGCCAACGCGGCCCGGCGTCGGGTACCGCGTCCTGGTCAGCCCTGCCCGATCCGGCGTCGAACGCCTTGTCCGCCATGATTTCCCAATCCCATCCTGGGGTAATGACGAGTTCCGCGCGGCGTCGCGCCAGGCTCCCGGCGCCATCTGTCGCGGCTCCTCGTCAGCCGGGGCTGATCTCGATCTCGATTGTCCCCCAGTAACTGCTCCCGCCGAGACTCGTCGTGATCCCGGCTGTGGATGCGGAGGAGCTGCCCCAGACCCCGTGCACCGTGCTGGCGGGCACGTCGAGGACGGTGTAACCGGTGGGGGTGCTCATCGACGTCGCGGTCGTCAGCACGGCGAAGAACAGCTCCCCGTCGCTGGCGCTGGCTCCGGATAGCGCGCCGCCCGTGACCGTGGCGCCGGACGAGGACGACGCGGTGACCGCGGACTGGACGATGGGGCTGGCGGTGTTGTCGCCGGACAGCTGCACCACATCGATGCTGGTGCTCACGTTGTTCGAGGCACTGAAGCTGATCGTGATGGTGCCGTTCGAGGTCCCGGTTCCGGTGGCATGATAGGCCGCTACCTCGGAATTGCTGTTGGCGGGCGCCTGGCTGGTGATGGCGGTGGCAGTGCCGCTGATGGCGGAGCCGGATACCGAGGTGATGCCCACGGCGCTGGAACCCTGGCGGTAGATGAGGATCAGCAGGCCAGCGCCGCTGATGGTGGTCACCCCGGTCGCCGTCGAGGACGAGGTTCCCGCTGTGCCGTCCGTCGCCTTCCCGACCAGGGTGAATCCGACAGCGGAC
>PMOU01000591.1 GCA_003161205.1 Actinomycetota bacterium
TGGCCGGCACCGGCCCGGGCGGCAAGGTCCTGCGCTCCGACGTCCAGGCCGCCGCGGCGGCCCAGGCGCCGGCCCCGCTGGCCTCCGCCCAGGTCATACCGCTCACCGGCATGCGCGGCGTGATCGCCTCCCGGATGCATGCCAGCCTGCAGGAGATGGCCCAGCTCACCCTGGGCACCGAGGCGACGATGGACGCCGCGGTGGCGCTGCGGACCCAGCTCAAGGACCAGTGGCAGCAGGCCGCGATGCCGGTGCCGACCATCACCGACCTGGTGGTCCGGGCCGCCGCGCTGGCCCTGCGCGAGCACCCGCGCCTCAACGCGTCGGTGCGCGAGGGCGCCATCCACCTCCAGCCCGAGATCAACGTCGGCCTCGCCGTCGCCCTTGCCGAGGGCCTCATGGTCCCGGTCCTCAAGCGAGCCGACCAGCTGCCGTTGTCCGCGATGGGCGCCGAGAGCCGTCGCCTGGCGCAGGCCGCCCGGGACGGCCGCCTGGCCCTGGCCGAGCTCGAGGACGGCACGTTCACCGTGAGCACCCTGGGCAGCCTGGGCATCGACTTCTTCACCCCGGTGATCACCCCGGGGCAGGTCGCGATCCTGGGCGTCGGCCGGCTCCGCGACTCCGTCCGCTGGGAAGGGACCACGCCCGTCCGGACCCAGGTGCTGACCCTGAGCATCACCTTCGACCACCGGGCCGTCGACGGCGCGCCCGCCGCCGAGTACCTGCGGTCCGTCGTGTCCCGCCTGGCCCACCCCCTGTCGTTGCTCGCCTGACCGTACCGGCGCCGACCGTACCGGCGCCCGCCACTGGAGGACTCATGCGTGCCCTGCAGCTCAAGAGTTTCCAGTCCGATCCCGAGCTCGTCGAGCTGCCCGAGCCCGAGCCGGGTCCCGGACAGGTCGTGATCAAGGTCGGCGGGGCCGGCGCGTGCCACTCCGACCTGCACGTGATGCGGGAGTTCGTCGAGGGGGCGGCCCCGTGGGGGACGCCGTTCATCCTCGGCCACGAGGCCGCCGGCTGTTATCTCGTCATCGGCAGCGGCGTCGCCGGGCTGGAGCCCGGCGAACCCGTGGCCGTGTACGGCCTGCTGGGCTGCGGGCGCTGCCAGCCCTGCGCGGCCGGGGCCGAGAACCTGTGCGTGCATGGCCTGGAGGGGCCGCCCGGCATCGGGTTCGGCGTGGACGGCGCCCTGGCCGACTACCTGCTCATCACCGACCCGCGGCGGCTGGTGCCGATCGGCGACCTGGACCCGGTGGACGTCGCGCCGCTGACCGACGCCGGGCTCACGCCCTACCGGGCCATCAAGCGGGTCCAGCCCAAGCTGACGCCCGGCTCGCACGCCGTGGTCATCGGGGCCGGCGGCCTGGGCCACCTGGCCATCCAGATCCTCGCCGCGATGACCCCGGCCCGGATCATCGCGGTGGACACCCGTGATGACGCGCTGGCCCTGGCCCGGCAGGTCGGCGCGACCGCCACCGTCAAGGCCGGCGACGAGGCGGCCGCGGCGGTCATCGACGCGACCAGGGGCGCCCGGGCCGACGTGGTGCTGGACTTCGTGGGCAGCGCCCCGACCATCGCACTCGGCGCGGCCGTGGCCAAGGCCGGCATGGACCTGGTAGTGGTCGGCGCCGCCGCCGGCCAGTTCACCTGGAACTTCTACGCGCTGCCGTATGAGGTCAACCTGACCACCTCGTTCTGGGGCACCCTGCCCGAGCTGCACGAGGTGATCGCCCTGGCCCGGCGGGGGCTGATCCGGGCCCACGTCCAGCGGTTCCCGCTCGAGGATGCCATGCACGCCTACGAGCTGATGGAACAGGGCCAGCTGTCCGGCCGCGCCGTCATGGTGCCCTAGCGGAGGACATGCATGTCGTCCTCGGGTGAGGCGCCCAGCGCCGCGATGCTGACCGTATTCTCCGAACGCCGCAGCGATCTGCTCATCACGGCCCGCGACGCCCCGGCCGAGGGCGTCATCTCGCTCACCCTGGCCGACCCCGGCGGCGCCCAGCTCCCGGCCTGGACGCCCGGCGCCCACATCGACCTGCTGCTGGCGGACACGGTCCGCCAGTACTCGCTGTGCGGGACCCCCGGCGACCAGCACCGCTGGCGGATCGCGGTGCTCCTCGACCCGGCGGGCCGCGGCGGGTCCCGCCGGGTGCACGAGACGTTGAAGGTAGGGGACCAGATCGCCGTCCGGGGTCCCCGCAACCATTTCCCGCTGCACGTGGTGCCGCGCTACATCTTCCTGGCCGGCGGCATCGGCATCACGCCGATCCTGCCCATGGTCGCGGCCGCGGCCGAGGCGGGTGCCGACTGGCAGCTGCACTACGGCGGCCGCACCCAGGCCTCCATGGCCTTCACCGGCGAACTGGCCCCCTACGGGGAGCGGGTGACCCTCTGGCCGCAGGACAGCAAGGGCCTGCTGCCGCTCGGAGAGATCCTCGGCGACCCGGCCGAGGGCGTGCTGGTCTACTGCTGCGGCCCGGAAGGCCTGCTGGCCGCGGCCGAGCAGCACTGCGCGGCCTGGCCGGCCGGGGCCCTGCACCTGGAGCGGTTCGCCGCCAAGCCGCAACCCGCCCCGGCCGCCGGCCAGGGGCAGGAGGCCCCGTTCGAGGTGGTCTGCCAGCGTTCCGGACTGACCGTCACCGTACCGCCCGGCCAGTCGATCCTCGAGGCGCTGGAGGAGCAGGGCGTCAGCGTCCTGTCGTCCTGCCAGGAGGGCGTCTGCGGCACCTGCGAGACCCGGGTGATCGAGGGCGTCCCCGATCACCGCGACTCGCTGCTGTCGGAGGAGGAACAGGAAGCCAACGAGTACATGATGGTGTGCGTCTCGCGGGCGAAATCCGATCGGCTGGTGCTCGACCTGTGACGACCACCGGGAGGCTACCGTGACGCAGACCGCTGACCAAGACGGGGCCCGCAACTACCCGCTGAACTGCTGGTACGTCGCCGCCACGAGCGACGAGGTGGGCCGGGAGCTGCTGGCCAGGCAGGTGCTGGGCCGTCGGCTGCTGCTGTTCCGCACCGCCGCCGGCCAGGCCGCGGTGCTCGATGACCAGTGCCCGCATCGCGCGGCCCCGCTGTCCATGGGCGCCCTGGAGGGCGACGAGGTGGTGTGCGGTTACCACGGCTTCACCTACGCCGCGGACGGCCGGTGCGTCCGGGTGCCGTCCCAGCGGCACGTGCCCTACGGCGCCCAGGTCCGCAGCTACCCGGTGGCTGAACGGCCCCCGTTCATCTGGGTCTGGCCCGGCAATCCGGCGCTGAGCCGCGGCACCGAGCCGCCCGAGCTGCTTCCGCTGCGCGAGCCGGGCTGGGCCGTCCTGGGCGGCTCGCTGGAGATGGCCGTCAGCTACCTGCTGCTGCACGACAACGCGCTGGACCGGACGCACTTTCCCTACGTGCACCCGCACCGCATCCACCGCGGTTACGTGCAGGACCCGCCGCCGCTGCAGATCGAGGTCACCGAGACCACCGTCTCCTACAGCCGGACCTTCACCCCGGCCCCGCTGATCGGCTGGCAGCACGAGGCCACCGGCCTGCCCACGGACCGGGAGTACACCCAGCGCGAGACCGGCACGTTCGTCTCGCCCGCCCTGCACGTGGACGAGATGGACATCATCGGTCCCGGCCAGGTGTACCGGGGGATATTCGTCCGCGCCTACACCCCGGTCGACGCGGCCCGGACCCTCATCCTCTGGCGCGCAGCCCGCAACTACGCGCAGGACGACGAGTCAGTCACCGAGCGGCTGCGCGAGGTCTACCTCGGCACGATGACCGAGGACCAGCCGATGCTCGAAGCCATCCAGGCGCGCACCGGGGGAGGGATCGGCTACCAGGTCAGCGCGGCCGCGGACGCCGCGGCTATCCGCGCCTACCAGATCGTCGAGGCCATGCTGGCCGAGGAGCGCGGCCGTGCTTTCACCCGCTGGCACGGCACCCGCCGCGACTGAGCAGGTCCCGTTCGCCGCCACCGGCCCGTCCAGTCTTTTCTTTTTTCAGGCCGAACGGGTCGTGGTCTCAGCGATTGCTCAGTAGGCCGCGGTCCCGCCGTCGACGTTATAAGCGGAGCCCGTGATGCCGCCGGCCACGTCCGAGGCCAGCAAGATGGCCACCGCGGCGACCTCCTCGATGGTGCTGATCCGCTTCAGCGCGGTCTCCTGGGCGAACTGGTCGACCATCTGGTCGAAGGTCAGGCCCATCTCCTTGGCGCTGGCCGGCCCGGTCGCCACCAGGACGTCGGTCCAGACCAGCCCCGGGCAGATCGCGTTACAGGTGATCCCGGTCGTGCCGTTCTCCCTGGCGATCGCCTTGGTCAGGCCGATCAGCGCGTGCTTGCAGGTCACGTACGCGGGGATGGCCGGCTTGCCGTGCTTGCCCTCGACCGAGGAGATGTTGATGATCCGCCCGGATTTCTGCGGGATCATGTACTCCAGCGCCTTGCGGCTGGCCCAGAACGCCGAGTACAGATTCCACTTGACCGCGTAGTCCCAGTCCTCGTCGGCCAGGTTGGCCACCGGCGCGGTCTTGACCAGCCCGCCCGCGTTGTTGACCAGGATGTCGATCTGGCCGAACTTCTCGACGGCCCCGCCGACCACCGCGTCGATATCCTCGCGCACGGTGACGTCGCCGCGGATGAAGTAGCCGCGGTCGCCGGCGTTGATCTCCTTCAGCGCCCGGGCGCCCTTTTCCTCGTCCCGGCCGTTGATGACGATCTTGGCCCCCTCGGCCAGGAAGGCTGCCCCGATGCCCCGGCCGATCCCGGTGCTCCCGCTGGTGATGACCGCTACCTTGCCGTCGAGTTTCCCCATGCTGGCCCTCCTTTGGACGAGGCAATGTTTACACGGACTTCAGTTTCTGGTCAACGGGTCCCGGGTCCCCGCGGTCAGGCCGTCTCGCCGCCGTCCACCACCAGCAGCGCTCCGGTGATGAAGCTCGCCTCGGCCGACAGCAGGAAGCACACCGGGGCGGCGATCTCCTCCGGCTCGGCCACCCGCTTCTGCAGGTTGGCCTGGCCGAACATGGCCGACCCCTGCTCCACGCTGCCGGCCCGGGCGATCATCAGCGGCTCGGTCATGCCGGTCCTGGTGCGCCCCGGCGCCACGGTGTTCACCCGGATCTCCGGCGCCGCGTCGCGGGCCAGCTGGCGGGAGAAGGCCAGGATCGCGCCCTTGGCCGCGCCGTACGGCGCGTTACCGGACTGAGCCTTCAGCGCGGCGACCGACGCGACGTTCACGATGGCGCCGCCACCCCGGCCGCGCATCACCGGCAGCACTTCGCGGCAGAACAGGAAGGTGCCGCTCACGTGCACGGTCAGCATGCGCT
>PMOU01000013.1 GCA_003161205.1 Actinomycetota bacterium
GCTGGTCGCCTCGCTCGGCCTCAGCGACACGGTGATCGCCGAGCTCGTCGGCGGTCAGCGGGACGTGTTCACCGCCGCCTGCGCCGACCAGCTGTCCGGGCTGCACGGCCCGGCCGGCAAGCCGTGCCCGGCCCGGCCGTGGGTCTGCCTGCTCTGCCCGCTGGCGGTGTTCGCGCCACGGCACGCTCCGAACCTGCTGCGGCTGAAGGGCTACTTCGCCCGCCAGTGGCGGCAGATGACGAACGCCCACTTCATGGCCGTCTTCGGCCCCTACTCCCAGCGGGTCGGCGAGATCCTGGACCGCTACGACCCCGCCGTCCTGGCCGCCGCCGCCCGCCAGGTCAGCGACCACGACGACGAGATTCCCCTGCGCCCCGAGGAGATCACCGCATGAGCCCCCTGGCCAGCACCACCGCCAGCGAGCAGGTCCCGGCATCGCCGTTCGCCAATGCCGACATCTGCCGCGAGGCCGGGCTCGCCCTCCCGCAGGGAGCCGCCCGGCCCGCCTTCGAGGACAATGAGTGGGACTTCACCGAAGTGATCGGCCTGCCCGTCCAGATGTCCCTGGCCAAGCGGCGCTTCGACTTCACCGCCATCCACGACCAGGGGTGGCGGCTGGTCGCCAAGGAGCTCATCGTCGCGTTGCTCGCCCCGCTGCACGAGGCCGTGGGCCCGCTGCCCCGCGCCTACCGCACCCCGGTCCACCTCGGGACAGCCAAAGGCCGGCTCGATGAGCTCACCCGGTGGCTGAACTGGCTCACCCGGCAGGGCATCCGCAGCCTCGGCGAGGTTGACGAGGACTGCTGCGCCGCCTGGCTGATGCACCGGCGCCGCGTCCTCGACAAGTCCGGCACCGCGATCGGCGACCGCAGCCCCGCCACCCGGCGAGCAGCAGCCCAGGTAGTCATCGACCTGCTCAACTACCGGGAGCTGTTCACCGCCGACCGGCCCCGGAAGGGCCTGCGGCCCTGGGGAGGGGCGTCTGCATCAGCCGTCGCCGAGATGCGCAGCGGCCGGGAAGAGAACAAGACCCCGCCGGTCCCCAGTCACGTGCTGCAGCCGTTGCTCGCTTCCGCGCTCTACGCGGTGACCACGCTCGGGCCAGGTGCTGCGGAACTGGCCGCTGAGCTCCGCCAGACGGCCACCATGCGGTCCAGGGCACCGGAACGGCCCGGCGAGCGAGCACCGCAGAAGGACCCCCTCGCTCACCTCCTGCCGGTCCTTGCCCGGCACTACCAGGACCGCGACCCGCTGCCCGAACTGCCCGGGTTCCTGGTCCGCAAGCGGCTGGCAGCCGGCTGGGATCCCGGCGATCCCCTGCTCACGGTCAATCTCAATAGCCTGGCCCGGGAAGCGGGCTTCTGGGGATTCAGCTCCCGATGGCTGCCCGGGCTGCGCCCGCAGATCGAGGCAGCCCTGGCCATCACGGGCACTGTCAGGCCGTTCGCGCAAGACGCCCGCACCATCCCCGCCGTCAGCGGCGAGCCGGTGCCCTGGACCGTCCCGCTGCATCGCGACGACGCTGAGGGCCTGGTCGGCATCATCCGCACCGCAGCCATCATCGTCATCCTGGCGGTGTCCGGCATGCGGTCAAGCGAGGTTATGGAGCTGCAGGTCGGCGCCCGGCAGCCCCCGCGGGAAGCAATGCCAGGCATGCCCCGGTACCGGCTCGCCAGCAACGTCGTCAAGGGACAGCCGCTGGGCGGCACCCGGGACGAGTGGGTCGTCATCGAACCCGTCTACCAGGCCGTCGGGCTTGCCGAGCAACTCCACGACGACCCTCGCGACGGGATGCCGCTGTTCGGCAGGTTCGACTTCCGGGTCCGCTACCAGTGGTTCCGCGACTGGGTCAACGGCCCGGCCGGACAACGGCTCGGACTCGCGCCCATCCCCGGGGACCTGGCGACACCAAGGATGCTCAGGAGAACGCTGGCGATCGAGCTCGCCTACCGCCCCGGCGGCCTGCTCGCGACAAAAGTGCACCTAAAGCACATTTCGGTCGCAACCACGGAAGGATACGCATCCCGCCCAGGCGGCGCCCAGGCCGAGCTCCTGGCCGAGGTCAACAAGCACGAGGCCGACCGCAACCTGGAACTGGTCTGGGCCGAGTTCCGCAACTACCAGCAGGGCATCATGCCCGCCGGCCCCGGCGCCCGCGAGCTTACCGAGTTCTTCGCCAGCATCGACGGCAAGCCCGCGGGCGACGCCCTCGAGGCGCCCAAGATCCAGCGCAGCGACCGCGAGATCCTCAACCTGATGACCAGGCGCGCCAGCACCCTGCACCTCGGCACCGCGAACTACTGCTGGTTCACCGACCCGTCCCGCGCCCTCTGCCTCAAGCTCGCCGGAACCCCTGCCGCCGAAAAGCCCCTCGCCGGAGTGTGCGACTCCGCCCGCTGCCCGCAGGCCACCNNTGCCACCGGCCCGTCTGGGCCGAGGCCGCCGACCACGCGAAGACCTTCCTCGGCAGCCTCGGCCCGGCCCGCAAGACCGAGAAGGCACGCCTGCAAGCCGACTACGACCGCGCCAACCGCGTCCTCACCGAGATCGACACCGCAGTCGGCCAGAACGGAGCCCAGCAGTAATGCGCATCAGCACCGAGCAGCGCCAGTACAACGAGACCCGGATCCGGGCCGCCATCGACCGGCTCCTCAGCGGCGACATCCCGCCCGGCGGCAAGTGCGACATTAAGACCCTCGCCCGCGAGGCATCCGTCGACCGCGCCGCCTTCTACGGCACCCGGCCCTACGCCCACCTCCGCGAGGAGTTCGAGACCCGGCTCCAGGCCCGCCAGCAGGCAGGCGATATCCCCGACCGCCGCGACGCCCAGATCGCCCGCCTCAAGGACGAGAATGCCACGCTCAGGCAGCGGCTCACCGACCACGACACCACGATCACCACGCTCCGCAGCTTCAGGGACCAGGCACTCGCCCGGCTCGCCGCCCAGCACGACGAGATCACCCGCCTCCGCACCCAGAACAAGCGAGCCGCAAACGTCCGCCTCCTGCCGGCCCCCGCCCCGGAAGCAGGGCCATGCAACTGAACCGCACCGCCCAGCTCCACAGGCACGTGATCCCGATCACGTCGAATACCCCGAATCGCCACACGCGCGCCAAGATCCGGATCGCGGACGCATGCCACGATCACGCCAGGCCAATCGCAACACGAATCACCCTGAACACGGGAAGTGCAAAAACAAGGCACACCACCCTGACCTGGGTCGAGCGGAACTTCGGCTACGCCGTCGCCCGCGCCTACGCCGGACACACCGAGGGCGGCAGCGAGACCGGCGCCACGGCAACCTACGTCCGCGCCAGCCTCGCCGAGGTCGCCGCCGCCCTGGCCGCGCTGACCGGCGAGCCCCACCCCCTCGCG
>PMOU01000574.1 GCA_003161205.1 Actinomycetota bacterium
GACTAGAACATGTTCTAGTCTATGGGTATGGATGGGCCTCGGACTATCGACGTCGGGACGCCGCCGGGCAGGTTCGCGCGCGGCTGGCACTGCCTCGGACTCGCGGACCGCTATCGGGAAGGCGACCCGCCGGTGCCGCACGCGGTGCAGGCATTCGGCACCAAGCTCGTCGTCTTCGCCGACTCAGCCGGCGAACTGCACGTGCTTGACGCGTACTGCCGGCACATGGGCGGCGACCTGACCATGGGCACGATCAAGGGCGACCAGGTCGCGTGCCCGTTCCACGACTGGCGCTGGGGCGGGGACGGCCGCTGCGCGTCGATCCCCTACGCGCGGCGGGTGCCGCCCGCGGCGCGCACGAGATCCTGGCTCACGCTGGAACGGAACGGGCAGCTGTTCGTCTGGCACGACCCGGAGGGAAACCGGCCGCCCGACCACGTGACCATCCCGCGGATCGAGGGCGCCTACTCCGCCGACTGGACCGACTGGACCTGGGACTCGATCCTGGTGGACGGCGCGAACTGCCGCGAGGTGGTCGACAACGTGGTGGACATGGCGCACTTCTTCTACATCCACTTCGCGTTCCCGACGTACTTCAAGAACGTGCTCGAGGGGCATATCGCCTCGCAGTACCTGCGGACGAGATCCCGGCCCGACGTCGGCGCCGCATCCAACTACTCCGAGGGCGGAGAAGGAGAAACCACTCTCCGTTCAGAAGCTTCGTATTTCGGTCCTTCCTACATGATCGACAACCTCTGGCAGGAGTACAACGGGATGCCGGTGGAGAGCGTCCTCATCAACTGCCACTATCCGGTCACCCCGACCTCGTTCATGCTGCAGTGGGGCGTGATCGTCAGGCGGCCGCCGGGGCTCACCGACGGGCAGGCCGCCCGGTTCGGCGCCACGTTCGCGAAGTTCGTCGGGGTGGGCTTCCAGCAGGACGTGGAGATCTGGCTGCACAAGAGCCGGGTGGACAACCCGCTGCTGTGCGCGGAGGACGGCCCGGTCTACCAGCTGCGGCGCTGGTACGAGCAGTTCTACACCGATGTCGCCGACATCGACCCGGAGATGGTCGCCCGGTACGAGTTCGAGATCGACACCACCCGGCCGGTAGCGGGCTGGGAGGCCGAGGTCGCGCAGAACCTCGCCGCCAGGCGGAAAGATGCCAGCTGACGAGCGCCGGGACAGCCCGCGGCCGGTGCGGTGCGCTCGTTGCTGCGCGACGGTCTTGGTAGCGAAGTTCAGCTCGCAGCACACGTCGGTGCAGTGGACCGCAGTGGCGGCGGCGTCCTGCGTGGAGTTCGGCGCGCGGGCCGCAGCAGGGGGCGGCGGGGCGCTGATCGAGGGCTGCGGCACCCTGCGGGACAGCATCGACGCCGCGGTGGCGTCCGGTCTGCTGGCAGTGTCTCCGCCCTCGGATGAGTAAGCCGGGGATCTCAGATGAGTAAGCCAGGGACGCAGACTCCGGCGGGGAAGGGGACAGTGCGCGATTCCTACCAGGTGACCGTGGCGCAGGTGATCCGGGAGACGGGTGACGCGTCCTCTCTGGTGCTGTCCATCCCGCCCGCGTTGGCCGGCACCTTCTCGTACCGCCCCGGCCAGTTTGTCACCGTGCGCGTCCCCTCCGACCTGACCGGCTCGGTCGCCAGGTGCTACTCGCTCTGCTCGTCACCGCATACCGGGGACCTACCAGCGATTACCGTCAAGCGGACGCCCGCAGGGTACGCGTCCAACTGGCTTCTGGATAACGTCACGCCCGGCACCGTGCTTGACCTGCTCCCCCCGGCCGGGACGTTCTGCCCACCCTCGCTTGACGGAGACTTTCTGCTGTTCGCGGCGGGCAGCGGCATCACCCCCATCATCTCCATCCTCAAGTCCGTGCTGGCCGCGGGACGTGGCCGGGTGGCGCTCAGCTACGCCAACCGGGACGAGCAGTCGGTGATCTTCACCGCCGAGCTGCGCCAGATCATGGCCGCTGCCGGCGGCCGACTGGTCGTCATGCACTGGCTCGACTCGCTGCAGGGGACTCCGGCCGCCGCCGGGATCGCCGCGATGACCCGGCCGTACGCCAGCTGGGAGCCGTACATCTGCGGTCCCGATCCCTACCTAACGGTGGTCAGGGCGGCGCTAGGGCAGCTGGGCGTGCCGGCCAAACGGATACGCACGGAGCGGTTCCTGTCGCTGGCGGAGAACCCGTTCGAGGAGACCACCGCGACGGGTGGAGTCGCCGCCACCCTCACCGCCGAGATCGACGGCGCGACCCGGGTCCTGCCCTGGCTGCCTGGCGCCCGGATGCTTGACGTGCTCATCGCCGCCGGGCTGTCGGCGCCCTACTCGTGCCGCCAGGGCATCTGCGGCGCGTGCGCGTGCCAGCTCACCGGCGGCGAGGTAGAGATGGCGCACAACGAGGTGCTTGAGGAGGCGGACCTGGCTGACGGCTACGTCCTCGCCTGCCAGGCCGTCCCGCTGACCCCCGACGTAAGCATCACCTACTGAGGCGGCCGACCAAGGCGGCCGATCGAGGCTGCCGAACGAGGCGCAAAACTGGAACGTGTTCTAGTATGGGATTGGGAGGCGACATGACGACAGGTCCCGCAGCGGAGCCAGACGCGTTCGCCGAGTTCGACATCATCGTGGCGGGCAGCGGGGCGTCGGGCATGACGGCGGCGCTGACCGCGGCGCACCTGGGCGCGACGGTCGTGGTGCTGGAGAAGACGGGGGCGTTCGGAGGCTCCACCGCCCGTTCCGGCGGCGGCATCTGGGCGCCGGGCAATGCGGTGCTGCGCCGGGCCGGGGTCGCCGACAGCCCCGAGGACGCCGCCGCCTACCTGGCCTTTGTGACCGGCGACGACGCGCCCGCGCCGCTGCGGCGCGCGCTCCTCGAGCACTGCCCGGCCATGCTCGACCTGGTACTGGCGGTGACGCCGCTGCGCTTGGCCTGGGTGCCCGGCTACGCCGACTACTATCCCGAGGCGCCCGGCGGGAAGGCCGGCGGCCGGTCGCTCGAGCCGGTCCCGCTGGACGGCCGCGTCCTCGGACCTGAGCTGGCCCGGCTGCGGCCGCCGTACCTGCCCGCGCCCGCCGGGATCACGGTCACGCAGGCGAACTATCGGTGGATGATCCTCGGCACCTCCCACCCGCGGGCAGTGTGGACAACCGCCAGGGTGACCGGCCGGATGATCATCACCAGGATCCGCCGGCGGCAGCTGCTGAGCATGGGCCAGGCGCTAGCAGCCGGTCTGCGGGCTGGCCTGGCGGCCGCGGGCGTGCCGGTCTGGCTCAGCACCCCGATGACCGGGCTGTCCGTGCAGAGCGGCCGCGTCACCGGCGTCCGGGCGGTACGGGACGGCCAGCCGGTCGTCGTGCGGGCGCGCCGCGGTGTCCTTCTGGCCAGCGGCGGATTCGAGCGCAACGACGAGATGCGCCGCCGCTACCAGGCCGCGCCGGCCGCGACCGAGTGGACTGTCGGCTCGCCCGGCAACACCGGCGACGGGATCACGGCCGGCGAGGGGGCCGGCGGCGTACTGGAACTGATGGACGAATCGTGGTGGGGCCCGTCCATTCCGCTCGCCAGCGGGCCCGTGTTCTGCCTGGCCGAGCGCAGCCTGCCGGGCAGCATTCTGGTCAACGCGGCGGGCGAGCGATTCGTCAATGAGGCGGCGCCGTACGTCGATGCCGTGCACGCCATGTACGACCGGAACACGCCGGAGAACCCGCATATCCCGTGCTGGATGATCACCGATCAGCGCTACCGGAACCGCTATGTCTTCACCGGCATACCGCCGCGCAAGCCGCTGCCGCGGCGCTGGTACCGGTCCGGCGTGATCGTGAGGGCGGCCACGCTTCCCGAGCTGGCCGGCCAGATCGGGGTCCCGGCCGAGGCCCTCACCAAGACCGTGGAGAAGTTCAGCGAGTTCGCCCGCGCGGGCAAGGATGCCGACTTCGGCCGCGGCGACTCCGCCTATGACCGGTATTACGGCGACCCGCGCTGCAAGCCCAACCCGAACCTGGCGCCGCTGGCCAGTCCGCCCTTCTATGCCATCAGGATCGTCCCCGGCGACCTGGGCACCAAGGGCGGCCTGCGGACAGACGAGCATGCGCGGGTGCTGCGGCCCGACGGCAGCAGCATCGAGGGCCTGTACGCGGCGGGCAACACCAGCGCGATGGTGATGGGCCGCAGCTACGCCGGACCCGGAGCCACGATCGGGCCCGCGATGACCTTCGGCTATCTGGCGGCGCTCGACGCTGCCGGCGGTCTGCCGCCGGCAGGGGCGCCGTGATTACATGGCGATGTCCGGGGCAGGACCTAACCGGCTCACCTGCGTCCGGCCGCGACCGGGCCCGCGTGAGCTGCCACGCCGGCCAGCCGGTAAGCGATGCCGATAAGGCCTTCGATGCGCTGGCGACCGTGGTGCACGGTAGCCGGGAGAGAGGTTTGCAGAGTGTTTCGCGGCGGTCCCCACGACCATGTTGTCCAGTTCTACGAGACCGATGACGACCTCGCCGGCAGAGCGACTGATTACCTCCTCGGCGCAATGCGGGATAACGGCGTCGGCATCGTCGTGGCGACTCCGCCGCACCGTGCGGCCATCGAGGTGCGCCTTGAGCAGGCGGGCGTGCACCTCCGGGCTGCCAGGGAGCACGGCCTGTACCTCGCGCTCGACGCCGAGGAGACCATGAGCAAGTTCATGATCAACGGCTACGCCGACCCGTCCAGCTTCTGGAAGGTGATCAGCCCGATCATGAAGAAGGCGGCCAGGAGAAGGCGCAAGGTCGCAGTGTTCGGCGAGATGGTGGCCGTGCTCTGGGAGGCCGGCCAGGCCGGCGCGGCAGTCGATCTTGAGGCCCTGTGGAACGAACTGGCCTCACAGCACCGCTTCTCGCTCTTCTGCGCCTATCCGGCGGCGGTGCTCAGTGACACCGAGCACGCCAACGAACTTGCCGAGGTTCTTGGTGCGCACTCCGACACCATCGGCGCGCGCGGGCGCGGCGATGGCGCGCTATCGCTGTAATCCGAGTGCTAGCAACGCCGCGGCGCCGGGCTTAGCTCCGGACCGGCGCGGGCGAACATCGTCTTGACGGCTAATCATCGAGAGACTACTTTCGAGAGATGTCTCTCGAAGAATCCGCAGACACTGCTGGGCACGCGCTCCCTGACCTGCGCTCGATCAGCGACGTCCGGACCCTCCGGGCCCTCGGTCACCCCGTCCGCATCGCCCTGATCGAGGAACTGAGCCTGGGCGGTGCCATGACCGCCACGCAGGTCGGCGAGCGCATCGGCGAGTCGGCCACCACCTGCTCGTTCCACCTGCGCCAGCT
>PMOU01000008.1:0-209 GCA_003161205.1 Actinomycetota bacterium
GGTACTGCGGTGACGGGCGTGACCGGTAAGGCGGGCAGTGCGGTGACGGGCGTGACCGGCACCGCGGGTGCTGCTGTCGCGGGTGCCGGCCAAGCGGCCTCCGGTCTAGCCAGCACAACTGCCGGGAAGGCCACTACGGTTGCGGCTGCGACGACCAACGCGGCCAGGCCGATTGTCACCTCCGCCACGGACACCGCGAGTTCGGTTGC
>PMOU01000008.1:230-2805 GCA_003161205.1 Actinomycetota bacterium
ACCACCGCTGCGGCTACCACCGCCGCGACCGACATCGGGGGCACATCCGCTGCCGCGGCGACAGCGCCGGAAGCGCTGACGGCGAGTGTGGGCAGCACAGCCGCCGCAACGACGACGGGTGTGACGAGCGCCGCCGCGGTCGCCTTGCAGCCATAGGCGGAAAGGCGTCTGGTTTTATCGCCCTAAGGCGTCAGAAATGCGTCAGGGGCAGTGCGGAGACCTCGCTCTTGAACGCCCTTTCGGCCGCCGGATTGTCTTCGAGGTGCCAGTTCTGATGGTAGATTCCTTGGTTTTGGGTTACGTCGAACCACACAAGTCCGAGGGTGCCGTACTCGCGCATCCCGGCGAACAGGTTCGGAATCTTCACGGCCGTGCCCGCCTTCGGGCCGACCGCAGTCTCGGATAGCAGCACCGGCTTGCTCGTGAACATCCGTACCTGAGCTATCGTCTGGCCGAAGATGCTGGAGAAGGTCTCGTATGGATAGTAGTAGTAGCCGTCGATGCCAACCCAGTTGACGTACTGCGCGCCGGGCCACCACGAGGTGATCGGCCCGGTGCCAGCCTCGTCCGCCTGGATAGTCCACAGCCAGGTGACGTTGTTGACATGCTGGCTGCGGAACAGCATGACGATGTGCCGCCACGCCGCCACGAAGGTCGCGGGTGGAAGCTGTTTGTAGCCCCACGAATACCAGTAGGCATTCATTTCATGCCCGAATCCGATGATGACCGGGTGGCCGAAACGGCGGACGCTATCAGCAAATGTGCGCAGGTAGCTGTCGTAGCCACCAGCGGCGATCTTCGGGACTGAGGCGTCGGTGGGATCCCACTGCAGGATCGTGGCTGCGCCGTGCTGGTGGACCGTCTCCGCGAACGAAGCCTGGAAAGGTTCCCCCCAGCCGCTGTAATACCCAACGAGGTTGGGCTGTCTGCCGACCGCTCTCGTGAAATCCGCGACCGGCTGGTAGGTATCGAGCACCCCAGATTCATAGACACCTAGGTAAGCCGCTGGGTTCGGCGGCGGGGACCCGGACCCGGACCCGGCTCCGGAGTCCGAGGAAAAAGGGCCAAAGCGGCCGATGCCGAAGACGAGGGCGGCAGCAGTGATGACGACGGTGCCGACTATCGCCAGCCGGGACTTTCTCATGCCGCCTGGCCTTGAATCGCCGTTGAGGTCGTCATGTGAGGCGATAGTGACGAACCCGGGCAGCCCGCACTGGGGCCTGCCAGTGCGCCGGCCGGCGACCTTCTCCCCTGCCTGGCCGCGGTCGCGGCGGGGCAGGTCTGCAACGGCTCCGAGCATTCGCTGTCGTACGCGACCAGAATTGGCCTCCCCCCCGGGTGCCTTGGAAACGTGTTACCCGAGTGTACGAGACACCTGTCCCGACCGCACGCGCTCCGTGGAACCGCCACTGTGAAGGCGGTTACCTTCCGTCTTGCATGAGGGTGGTCAACACGGGACCGACCCATCCTGGTCGCCGTCCGGTCAGCACCTAAAGCACCGGCGGCAGGCACCGTAGCGGGTGTCGCGGGCGACAGGTCAGCCAAGAATTCGTGCGCAGTCACTGATGGCTTCGGCTCCTTTTTGTCCTTCGAATGTCGACAGTGACGTCGCTGGATGTGCGGGGTAGTCAGTAAGGTCAACCTTGAAGAAGAACACGCCGCGCATATGGTACTGGCGAACCGTGGTGCAGGCGGCGGTGAACCAGTTCACTTGCACTTCTTCACTCCGAGTGCCTTTAGCATCAAGCTTCTCCGGGATATTGTAGGCACTCGCACGCGCCTGGATTCCGGTCTCGTCAATGGCCGTTCTCCGCAATATTGATAGCGGCATCTTTCCGAAGAGCGCTTCCCACGCTGTCGTAACCTCCGCTGTCGTCGCGTTAGGGGGGAGGCCTATGGGCCAGTACATATCCATGCCCAGGTATTTCACCGGCGTGAGTTGTGGGCTGGCCACCTTAAACGGCGTGCCGGGAGCATATCCGAAGTAGTTCCCATCCCACGATGAATACGAGATAACGCCGTGGTAGACCTGGGAAACACGGGCAAAGAATGACGGCCAGCTCGGGCTGAGGTTCAAACCACTCAGTTCGGTCCCTACCACGAATTCTCTGACGCGAAGCTGCTGGGCGGCCTTCAGGTAGGGCAGTTCGGCTCGGTAGTAATTGTTGAACCACCCCGCTAGAGGGTACGGTTCAATAGTCCCTTCCCATTGACTCGGCGCACTCGGCACTACGATCAGCGGTCGGTATTCCACCAGCAGGTGATCCTGGTTGGCGATCCTGGTCAAGATGCGCACATTGCTAGCGGACAAGGTAGCGCTGGTCGCCTTGACGGTATCTTTGTAGGGGTCGGGGGAGTACAGATTCCAGACGATCCCGACGGCATTAGCCTTTAGCACATTTTTGATATAGTCGAGCGTCCGCTCTCCATCGGCCTCCACCTCAGCTGCGGAGTAATTGCTGAGCGCGTACAGATCCACGCCCAGGACCGGCTGGCTCTCACCTAGAACCGGCCATTCGCTCGTGCCTAGCGCAGCAGCATTATTCGCGTCTGAGCTTGGCGGATCCGAGCATCC
>PMOU01000287.1 GCA_003161205.1 Actinomycetota bacterium
TCGCTACTTGACCGGCGCTCTAGGTGTCGCCGCGACCGAGGAGCTGATCGAGGAGCAGGGCGAACTCGGCCCGTTCCGTACCTTCCTCAAACAGCCCGCGCAGCGGACGAGGACCCGTGAGCAGCAGCTCCGGCGTTTCATGGGCACCCGCTCGGGCCGGAAGATCCACTACGGCCAGGTGCTCGCCGAAGCCCTCGACCTCACCCGCGTGCCCCGTCCGCTCGATCGCGTCCTGGCCCGCGTCTGACCCGCTCGCCCTGCGCGGCGCGCCGAGGCCTGTGCCCGTCGTTTCCGTCTGGGCCGCCGGCCCCGCCCGGGCCGTCGAGGTCCTGTACCTGTCGCCCCACGGCGGTCGCATGCACATTTCCCCCCGCCCCGCCAGGCAGAAGCGGCTAGCGCTGCTCGGTGATCTCCATGCCGTTGCCGTCCGGGTCGCGGAAGGCGAACATCGGCGGGACGCCTGGCCAGCGCAGGATGTCACCGGCGTCGACGCCTGCGGCCCGCAGGCCCGCGTGCACGGCCTCGGCGTCCGGGGTCACGAACCTGATCCCGGTCTCGACGCCAGCGGGCAGGCCCTCGTGCGCGCGGACCAGCGCGACCGATGTGCCCGTCCCGGCCGGCGCCACCTCGATCCACCGCCTGCCACCGCCCAGGTCGGCATCGAGCCGCTTCTCGAAGCCCAGCGTGCCCACGTAGAAGTCAATCGCCCGGTCCTGATCCGTCACCGGAATGCCCACCGTGCGCACCCCGGTGATCTGGCCTTGGATGGTCATGTCTTCCTCCTCCACGAGTCCTGCAGTCCAGACGACCGAACCCCGCGCGGATCATCGCTGCCGTCTCGCTCGTCGCCAGGCCCAACGTCATTAGCATGGCCAGAAACGGTCGCCGGCGCCCGTTTCTGGCCTGGATCATGGAACCGCCCCGAATCCTCCGCGCAAATCGTCGCCGACGCTGAGCCGATGTGGGCGGGGAGAGAAAGATGGGGTTGAAGGGACTCGCAACCCCCCGGGGGCGCCTCCGAGCGGGGCGCGCCGGAGCCGGACCCGGCCCGAGGCGGAGATCGTATCGCCGCGCTGAGCTCAGGGCTCTAGCGCGAGGAGTTTCGCGGCGACCTCGGTCAGGTCTTCGCCGACGACGTCGGGAGGGGCGAAGGGAGCGCCGAAGCCACCGGACTTGCGGCTCACCCAGCCGGTAGTCAGGCCGGCCCGCTTGGCACCGTGGCAGTCCCAGTCGTGCGCGGCGACCAGCGCCATCCGCTCGGGCGGCACGCCCATGACTTCCGCGGCGTACAGGTACACCACGGTGGCCGGCTTCCACCGGTACACCTCGTCCACCGTGATCACCCGGTCCACCAGCGCCCCGAGCCCGGAACGGTTGACGAAAGAGGAAGCGAGGAACGAGGAGCCGTTCGTGAGGCAGGCCACCCGCACGCCGGCCTCGGTCAAGATGGTGACCGCGGGCAGCGCGTCGGGGAAGGCCGGAAGGTCGCTGAATCCCGCCATGATCTGTGCCACCTGCTCATCGCTGAGCGTGTAGCCGGTCAGCCCGCGTAGCGAGGATTCGGCGACGTCGGTGAACGCTACGTAGTCCCCGGTGGCGGACAGCGCCATGCCGTCTCGCAGCGTGCGGGTGTACCAGGCTTCGAGCAGGTGCGGCGGCTGTCCGGCGTCGGCCAGCCGCTCGCGCAGCGGTTCGAGCGACATCAGGGTCTCGATCACGTCGAAGGCGACCACGGCTGGGCGCTGGGTCATGACGAGCCGAGATTCGCCAGCGCGTCGGAGATCGCGCGGTAGAACGTCGGGTAGGCGTACGGCATGTTCCGCAGCGTGGCCACGGGCACCTCCGCCCGGACCGCGACCTGAAGGGCGGACAGGACCTCACCGCCATACGGGCCCGCCGAGGATGCGCCGACCAGCACCGACCGTTCGGTGTCCGCGACGACCTTGATGAAGCCGTCGTTGCCCGCCTTGTGTATCCAGCCCCGGGACGAAGCCGGGATCTGGCTGATGCCGGTGCGTACCCGCAGCCCGGCGGCCCGGGCCTGTTCCTCGGTCTGGCCGACGCTGCCGATCTCGGGGTCGGTGAAGGTAACCCTGGGCACCGCGCGGTAGTCGGCCTGTTCGCCGCCCTGGCGCAGGATGTCGCGCACCACGATGTCCGCCTGGTACATGGACATGTGGGTGAACGCGCCCTTGCCGGTCACGTCGCCGAGCGCCCACACGCCGTCCGCGGCCCGCATCCACCCGTCGGTGGGGATCGCGTGCGCTGAGTCGTCCAGCCCGACCGCGGCGACGCCGAGCGCGGCCAGCCCGGTCCGGCGGCCGGTGGCGACGAGCAGCCGCTCGGCGGTCACGGTGCTGCCACCCAGGTGCACGGTGAAGCGGGTCCCGTCGTGGCTGACGCGTTCGGCCGGGGCGTTCGTGCGGACCGTGATGCCCTCGGCAGCGAAGATCCGCTCGATCAGCTCGCTGGCCTCGGGTTCCTCGAACGACAACAGCCGGGGGAGCGCCTCGATCACAGTGACGGCCGCGCCGAAACGGGCGAAGACCTGGGCGAACTCCGAACCGATGGCCCCGCCGCCCAGGATGATGAGCGACTCCGGCACCTGTTCGGCCTGGACGATGTCCCGGTTCGTCCAGTAGGGGGTGTCGGCCAGGCCGTCGATTGCCGGGATGGCGGGCTCGGTCCCGCTCGCGATGACGATGCCCGTGCGGGCCAGGAATACCCGCCGGCCTGCCTCGGCGCTGACGGTGACCTGGCCGGTCCCGGTGATCTTGCCGACACCGCGGACCAGCTGACCGCCCTTGCCGATGAACCGGTCCGCCGCCGTCTTGTCGTTCCAGTAATCGGTGGCCTCTTCCCTGATCCGGAGCGCGACCGGGGACCAGTCGGGGATAACGGTCGACGTCCCGGCCATGCCGGGAACCCGCCTGGCTTCCGCGATCAGGTTGCCGGCTCGGATCATCATCTTGGAAGGCACGCATCCGTAATACGGGCATTCGCCGCCGACAAGGCGGGATTCGACCCCGGTTACCTGAAGCCCCGCTTCGGCCAGGGTGCCGGCCGCGTACTCGCCGCCTGGCCCCATGCCAATCACGACCACGTCGGTGTGTTCTGGTTGATCCATGCCGTGCTCCTGCCCTGTGCGGGCTCTCATCATGCAGCTCAGGCAGGGTCAGGCATGCCTTTTCGGCGGAATTCGTCCGATTAGCGTTAGCAATTCGCGGCGGCCCGCATGGCCTGGCGATCAGCCCGCGGGCTGATTCCGGGCGGGGTCATTTCCTTGATCGCGCGGGTTTACGGCGCTGATTTATCAAACCCGGGCTTTCGCCCGGCCATAGGGCGGGCGGCTCGTGTTATGGAGCGATCTTCACCGGTCAGCTGGCGTCGCCGTCGTCCTCGAGGTCGGAGATGTCGAGTTCAGGCTGACCCTGCACAAACGCGTCGGGGTTCTCCAGGTCGTCGGCCACGGGCAGCAGATCCGGGTGAGCCCACAGGCCGTCCCGGCCCTCGACGCCCCTGACCTCAGTCAGGCCCTGCCAGATCGTGGTCGCTTCACGCAGCCGGCGCGGGCGCAGTTCCAGGCCGACCAGGGTGGCGAACGTGCGCTCCGCCGGACCGCCGGTGGCCCGGCGGCGCCTGATCGCTTCGGCCAGGGCGTCGGCGTGGGTCAGGCGCTCTCGTGCCGCCGCGCTGACCACCGTGGCCACCCAGCCCTCGACCAGCGCCAGGGCAGTCTCCAGCCGGCTCAGCGCGGCCTTCTGCGCGGGCGTGTCTTCGGGCCGGAACAGGCCTTCGCCTGACAGCGCTTCGCGCAGCGCCTCGGGGTTGGTGATGTCGACCTCCGGCATCGCCTCCTGCAGCCGCGCTACGTCGACGGTGATGCCGCTGGCGTACTGTTCCACCGCGCCGAGCAGGTACGCGCGCAGCCACGGGACGTGCGCGAACAGCCGCTGGTGAGCGGCTTCGCGCAGCGCCAGGAAGAGCCGGACCTCGCCGGCGTCGACCGAAAGTCCCTGGCCGAACTCCGCCACCCCCGCGGGCAGCAGCGCGGCGGTGCCCTCCGCGCCCAGCGGCAGCCCGATGTCGGAGGAGCCGACCACCTCGCGGGCGAGTTCGCCGACCGCCGTCCCCGTCTGGCTGCCGATCATGGCCCCGCCGATCTGGCGCATCATGGCCGCCAGCCCGCCGAGCCCGCCAAGGCCGCCCGCGCCGCCGCCGAGGGCCCCGAACGCCTGCCGCAGTTCCTCCGGGACGTCCTCGCCGAGTTGCGCGGGATCGGCGTTGAACATGCCGCTCATGGCCTCGACGCCCTTGGCCGCGATCGGGTCGCAGAACTTCGCCCAGACCGGGAAGGTCGCCTCCAGCCATTCTGACCGGCTCCAGGCCTCGATTTTGCGGACGCCGGAAGGGAACGCGGTGGCTTCATCCAGCCACAGGTCGGCCAGCCGGACCGCCTCGGTGATCTCGCGGCGCTGCGCGTCCAGGACGCTTGGGTCGCCGGCCGCGACGATCGCGTGCCTGGCCACGTTCTTGGCGAGATCCCAGTTGACCGGGCCGCCGCGCCAGGTCAGCATGTCGGCGAACTGCCGCAGCGCGTCGGCAAACTGCTGCGGATCGCCCATCGCCCCGAAGGGTCCGCCGGCGCCGGGACCGCCCGCGCCGGGCCCGCCGGGGCCACCCGCGCCCGGGTTTCCGCCCGAGCCGGGCCCCTGGCCGCCCTGATCTTCTGGCTTGTCGGGCAGGCCGAAGCCAAAGGGCCGGTCAGCCATCATTGGCTCTGGGGCAGGATGGAAGNNCACACTGTGACAAACGCCCGGCGACCGGTTCGCCAGGAGCGCAGCGCCGCACGCCATCAGCCTATGCCCGTGGTGGCGGTTACCGGTGCGGCCAGCGGCATCGGGCACGCGCTGACCGTCAGGCTCGCCTCGTCGCCACACGTCAAGAAGGTGGTCGCGATCGACAGCCAGCGGGGCGACATCGCGGGCGTGACGTGGCGGGT
>PMOU01000430.1 GCA_003161205.1 Actinomycetota bacterium
GCTTGAGACAGTCTCCGTTCTAGCCTCAATCGGTCAGGGTGCTTTGGGTGCGGTTACTGATTGTGCTGCTGCCCGATTTTAGGTGTGGTGTCTGTTTGCTGTCTGGGTGGCTGCAGCCTGTGCTGCCCGGTGTGCCCGGGTGCGCACCGGCTCCGACCGCGCCGGTATGGTTCTCCTTCCGTTCTGCGAGGCAGGTTGCTGCTGGTCAGGTGGGTGCGGGCAGGGCGCAGAGCCGCTGCCAGCAGGTCAGGAATGCCTCCTTCCATGGCCAGTCCGGGCTGATCTTGAGGATGCGCCGGCGGGCGTGGTGCACGAGGCGGGCAGGGAGGTGCCAGACCCGGTAGCGGAGCGTGTCCGGTTCGGCTTCCTTCAGGTCGGCGCAGTCGTGGAAGCCCAGCAGCCGGTTCCAGGCGGTGAGGTCGGCGGCGATGTTGGCAGCCACGACCCAGCCGCAGTTGACCTGCCAGGTTTTCGAGGGCAGGTTCCGCAGGCCCATCGACTTCGCGGTGCGGACGCCGTCTGTCTCGACGACGGCGTGCTCGCGGTGGATCACGTCGATGTACTGGGGGTGGTGGCTGCCGGGGACGCCGGCTATCCCGGTACCGGGGATGTTCGTGCAGGTGATCGAGTACTTCCAGCCGGTCTTTTTCTCGTAGCCGGTGAGGTTGCGCAGGTGCCGGCGGGACGGCTTGACCCGCCGGGCGATCCACCGCAGCCCGTCCGGCCAGTTCCCGGCCCGGGTCATCAGGCCGGTGATCTCGGCGACGTCCTTGTCCCCCTCGGCCGTGCCGTCCTGGCCGGTGCCGGGCTTCCATGCGCCGGCGGGGACGTTCCGGATGGCGTCCTCGTCGGCCGCGGTGATCATCCAGCCGCAGGTGAACAGCAGGATCCGGCGAGGGGAGGACAGCGACAGCAGGTGGCCGATGAGGTCATGGCTGGCCCCGGCCCCGTCGACGCGGACCAGGATCTTGGCCCGGAACCGTGCGGGGACCTGCCGGATGGCCGCGGCCAGCACCTCTTTGTGGTCGGTGAACGTGTTCGAGCCGGCGTTGCCGGGCCGGAGCAGCATGGCCAGGGGTTCGCGCGTGTTCGCAGCCCACGCCCCTAATGGATGGAAGCCGTAGCCTTTCTTCCAGGTCGGAGCCGCTCCCTCCTTGTCGCTGTACGCGGTGATCAGCGTCGCGTCCATGTCGATGACCAGCCAGCCCGCCAGGGTCTTCCCCGCGATGACCAGCCACGGGAACCCGGACGGGGTGTCTTGGATCAGCGTCCATACGTGCGCGCGGATCTTCGCCCTCGCCTGCGCGATCCTGGCCAGCGTCCTGGTGTCGGCCAGACCCAGGGCGCGCCGGACGGTGGAGCCGCTCGGCGCGGTGCCCAGCACCGGCGCGAGCTGGGCCAGCACCGCGATATCGCTCATGCTGGTGGCACCCAGCGCGATCGCGATCGCCATCGACACGACTACTAAACCGCGGCTGAGCTGCGGGAATGTCCCCGCCCGCGTCAGCGCCGCGTCCAGCGCGGCCGTCAGCCCGCACTGGTCGGCCAGCTTCCGCAGCAGCACGCCGCCGCAGTGCCCGGCCAGGCCGGTACCGTCACCAGTGACCTTCAAACCGTGATCCCAGCCGTTATGCTGCATGGCGAAGAGCGCTCCCAGTCCCGGGGATTGCAACGTGTGGTTACCGCGTAATCTCCCAGGACCAGGGCGCTCTTCGCCACTGAACCGGCCATCCCGCCCGCGCCGGCCCGCACCCGCCAGGTGCACCACCACTTCGCCCGCTACCAGCAACGAACCCGGGAAGCCCCAGCTCAACGCCGTGCAGAATCCGGCAGCGGCCTAATTCAGGGCTAACACTGAATGCCGGAGGCTAGGGACAGTTAGCCGCGTGCAAGTGCACTGTACGCGCCGCCGGAAGACGGGAACTGGCATGGCCGACCTGAGGGTGGACTATCAGCTGCTCGCCTCGATTCATAGCACCCTGAACGGCCTGACCTGGGAATTCGAGAACATCGAAGATCAGGCCAGTGCCTATGACGCCGCCTTCGGGTCGGGCGACATCACCGCGGCGATGGGCAGCTTCTCCGGAAACTGGAGCACGCACCGCAAGACGCTGCTCGGCACCATGCAGAACCTGGACCAGATGGTCGTCGCCACGGCCCAGCACTTCCACCAGACTGACAGCCAGCTTGCCAGCGATCTGACCAAGAAGTAGGCAGGGAGGACCAGACCACATGGGACGACCGCCGGGTTACCAGTGGCAGCCACTCGGACTGGACGCCGACCCTGTGCCGGGAGATCCACAGGCGATCAGCGTCGAAGCCGCGCACCTGAAAGCGGTAGCAAGCACCATTACCGGGCAGATTGCGGCCCTGCGGAAGATCGCGAGCGACGACACCGAGGTCGGCCAGCACGCGCAGAAGATCCATGCGACCGCGGGCAACCTGGCAGGCTCCCTGCAGGTGGTGGCCACGAGGTACACCAAGGTGTCGTCGGCCCTGTCCGGCTGGGTCCCGGAACTGGAGCAAGCCCAGAGCCTGTCAATCCGCGCCCTGAACGAAGCCGAGGCTCCGTATGCGACGCTCAGCCGGGCCGTGACGCTGCCGTCCGGCCCCGACCTGACGGCGGCACAGCAGCAGGAGATCGCCAGCTACCACACCTCGGTGCTGCGGGCGCAGGACCAGCTCGACAGCGCGAAGGCGCTGCTGACCCGGGCGACCGCCCTGCGGGATACCCAGGGCGCCTACTACGCCGCGAAGATCAACCAGGCCAGTAACGACAGCCTCACTGATCACGAAAGCCTGTGGGGCGACATCACCAGCGGTATCGACCATCTGGTCGGAGCGGTCTCATGGGAGATCAAGGACGTCAGCACCGTGCTGGAGGTCGCCGCGACCGTCGCCGGCATCGCGGCGTTCGTCATCGCCCAGTTCATCCCCGGCCTGGACGTCGCGGTCGACGGCTTGGTGCTTGGCGCGTTCCTGGCGACCGGTGTCGCGGCGGGCGGCCGGGGAATGCTCGCGCTGACTCACCACGGGTCGTGGCGCGACTTCGCGTTCGATGCGATCGCGCTGGCCTCCTTCGGTGTCGGCCGGCTGGCGGGTCTCGTGGCGAAGGATGCCGTGCCGGCGGCCGAGGCGGCCGCGAAGAGCGCGTATACGTCGGAACTGCTCACCGACATGGCCAACGACGGGCCTCGGGCGGCCATGCTCTCCAAGTGGGCAGCCCAGGTGGGGGCGGATACAGTCGAGATGGCCAACCGGGTGGCTGAATTCGCGCCGAGCCTGGCGAACGGGGCCGAGCTATCTGGCTTTTCCAAGGTCATGGCCAATCTCGGGGCGTTCGGAGGCGAGGAGAGCAACTACGCCAGGCTCATCTCGCTCGCCACCAGGTTCACGACCCCGATCGCGGACCTGAGCTTGTACGGAAACCTGTCGAAGACGCTGCTGACCATCGCGGGGACCAGTGCGGGAGTCGGCGCTGCGAGCGGGATCGCCGGAGGCGTCCTCGGCGGCGTCGAGCTTGACTGGGGTCGTGAGCCGATCGTCAAACTGGACATCCCGCCCGTCTATAGGTGGTACAGCACCCACCTGTGGGCGCCCGCGGGCGGCTGAGGCAATGGCGTCCCCGGTTCCTGGTCCCGCTGGCAGTAACGGCCGAGTACGCGGTTTTCCTGGCGGTGGGAGGCCGCGCCCGGTGACCGGCTACTCGATCGTGTTGCCGCCAGGCTGGCGGCGCATCCCGATTCAGCAGGGCACCCGGACGGCGATCCGCGAAATCGCCGACGAGGTCCTCGCGAGACGCCCTGGACACCTCTCACCGGATCAAGTGGCACCGTACCGGATGCAGATAGAACAGCGTCTTTCTGAGATGACGAAGAAAGCCCGTCCGCTTGGCGGCGTGGATCTCTATCTGCCGATTGCCAGCGCGCACGGTACGGCGATACCCGCCTCGTTCATCGTCTCCGAGGGCGCGCCACTGGCAGCAGATGTCGTCGATCCTGGGCAGGTGGCTGGCTCTCTCGCCGCTGCCGGCGATGCGTCACCGGTGCTGGTCGACGGCTGCAAAGGAGCCCGGATGGAACATACCGCGCCTGCGGAAGCGGCACCGGGACTGCCAATCGGCTCCCGCCGCGTGGATTATGTGCTGCCGGTTCCCGGCCACGCGGGCAGATGGCTCATTGTCACATTCTCCACGCCAGGCGACGGCGATCCGGCGGGGGAGTTCGCCCGGCTCTTGGTGCATTTGTTCGACTCGATTATGCTGACTTTCCGCTGGACCACGGATCATGTTGCCGGTTAACGGAGCTCTGAATATCGCGTGATAAAGCCACCGCAGTCCCCCTACCAGATGAGCCGGCACGGCTGGATCAGCGTGGCCTACAACCAGAACGTCTGGATCCCGTGCCAGCCGGTGTTCCCCGAGGGATTCGACCGCAGCTCATGGGCCGAGCTGTACGCGGAAGAATGGTGGTCGCGATCGAGCCGGCCGCACGGCAAGCGCGAGGTGAAAGCCCTGGCGCGGACGCTCGCTGACATGCACGCCTACGCGTACAGCCACATGGCCATGCACATGGGGTTCCTCCACCTGCCGAGTCTCCAGCTGGCACCGCTGCTCGTCAGCTTCGGC
>PMOU01000545.1 GCA_003161205.1 Actinomycetota bacterium
GCCCGGCCGGGCGCTCCGGGTGCACTACCTGCACTGATACCACGGAGTCGTGCCGCCTATAACCCTGATTGCACCGATTGCCCAGGTGAGTCGGTCCACGAACTGGTCCACGCCTTAACCTGGCGATCACCAGATGTCAGCTACAGAACGTTACCGCCGCTCAGCCGACCAGCGGATGCCCGCGCCCGGTGACATAAGGCCGCCCAAAGAGCCGAACGTTACTAACCTCCGAGCCACTGGATCTTGACTACAAGCACAAGATCATCAGGCGGATTCACCAAAAACGCCACCAAGCCCCCGCCGTCTAGCCCGAACTGCAGTGAACGCAGCGGCATAGCGACGTCATCACGCTCGTCGCGGCGGCGCTGGTACCGCACCGGATCCACGATCACGACCGCGTCCATGAATGCCGCTAGGGACACTCGCGCGGCCGGAGGCAGGTCGGCGAACTCCTGCTGAGCCGGGTCATCCAGCTCCCACCGGTACACGCGTCAGACGCCGAACTGGGCCCGGATCTCCTCCCGGCTTATCCGCTGTTCCGCAGCCGGCGGACCCTCGTCTTGGTAGGTGTCGATGCGCGCTAGGTACTCCCGCTGCGCTAGGTACTCCCGCTGCGCTTGGGGGTCACGCCAGGCGTCGGCCTCGAACCACCAGCGCTTGACCGTCTGCACCAGCGGTGTCACGTCACCTTGCTCGCGGGCCTGTTCGAACGCCACATCCAGATCCTCGTCATACCGCTGAAGGACGTCGCCACCGGCGTTGGCGGCCAGCACGGCCCGGATCGCCGCCGGCGTGCAGGCCGGGCGAGGCAGAACCCGAGGTCGCCTGGCATGCGGCGCGGTCATCAGCAGCTCTCCCGTAGGTCGCCGTTTCGCCCAGCATAAGCGCGTCCGCCGACAGACAGCAGCCACAACACCTTCCAGCGCGCGAATCGCCTGACGGCCACCAGGACCTGCCGTTCACGTCCCACATGACCAAATTCCGGCGGAGCTATCAATCACGGCAGATATTCCACGGACGATCATGACCCAGAGGCAGTCAGATGAAATTCGCAAGTTACGAAGTCACTTGTCCAAATTGCCATCAAAGAATCAAGCTAACCGACAAAGAAGATGGTTACGAGCCGTTTCCTTTCGGCGGCCACTTTGAAGACGACGACAATCTTTGGTTTTACGTCTTTGCCGAATGTGAAATCTGTCGACAGACCCTCGTAATTCGGAGACGCATTGACGAAAGCAGCGGCCACAGAAAGGGTGTTTTCGAATCACTCAGGTCACGCCGCTTCAGCAGCTCATCCTCCACACCGCACCCGGAATGCGTAATTCGTTTCCCGGCGGGGCGACGACCTGATATGGGCGTACGTCGCGGCCACTCCGGACCCCGCACCGGGTCCGAGCGCCGGCCGCACGGTCAGCTTCTCGCTCGGCCCTTGACCTGCGGCCGCCAACGGCTACCAGGGCGGCAGCAGCACGATGGCGCTGACCTTCCACGCCATGGGGTTCTGGGACCACCCGCTGCCATCCCGGCCAGCAGTGCAACGCTCTCTCCTCCCAGCGGACCGGGCCGGACGGCTGTGCATGACACCCCCGGATGCCTGCAACTGAGTTGCACCTGAAAGGCGGATCGAGCTGCCACGGTCCCACGCGAGTGTGGAGACATCGAAGCAGCGGCCCGATAGGAGCAGGCAAATGATCACCACAGCACCGATACCCTCCACTCTCCCGGCAGGCAGCAAGGCCAGCCAGGTACGGAGCCCGCGGCGCTGGTACCTCCGGGCGCTTTCCACGACCGTGACCATCCTGATCTCGCTCGTGGCGGTGCTGACCATCGCCATCGCCATCGGCTCCCGGACCTCGGCCGACGGCCAGCGGGTGGTCTTCGGGCAGCCGGTGATGACGATCATCTCCGGCTCCATGACCCCGACCATCGCCGTCGGCGACATCGTCGTCGACGCCCCGGTGACCGCCGCGGAGGCCAGCCATTTCCATGTCGGCCAGATCATCAGCTTCCGTGCCGCGCCCGGAAGCCCGGAGATCATCACCCACCGCATCGTGGCGGTGCGGGTCCAGGACGGCGCGGTTAGCTACATCACCAAGGGGGACGCGAACAACTCCGCGGACTCGACGCCGCGCCCGGCATCCGATGTTATCGGGCTATATCGCTTTGCCATTCCGCGCGGCGGCTATGTCCTCGTCGCCATGCACACTCCCCGGGTCATCGGCATGCTTCTCACGTCGGCTTTGCTCTGGATCGTGGCCGGGCTGCTCTTCTGGGTCGCCGCCCGGACGGAAAATTCCTGAAAAAAAGTATTCCTGTTAAGATTGTTTTAGCTGGTCGGTGTATTTCGATCCGATATCAGCAAAAATACGATTTAACGGGGGCAAGAATGAATATGTCAAAGAAGCAGAAGAAGAGGCTGGCCATTATCGGGGCCTCCGTGGCGACCATCGCGGCCGCGGCGACGCTGGCGGGGGGCATCACCTTCGGGCTTTTCAGCGCCAGCGGAGCCAGTGGCGCGAACACCTTCACCGGCGGGACGGTCACGGTCGGGACCGGCACTCCCACGTCCGTGACCTGCAGCATCACGAACATGGTGCCCGGCGACTCGTCGGCAGGCGCCCCGATCGGCAGCAAGGCCGACACCGCGTGCACGTACAACATGAAGTACACCGGCAGCGCCACCGCGTACCTGGCCGTCGACGTGGCGGTCAGCAACGGCACGATACCTCTCTACGACGGCACCGCCACCGGCCTTCAGCTCTACCTGAAGGACGGGACGCCCACCACCTACCTCACCAGCACCGCACCCACCGCAGGCACCACCTTCACCGCACAGGGCGGCACCTCGGCGTCGTTGCCGATAGGAACAACGGCGAACCTGCTGGTGAGCCCCACGCCAGCGGCAACAAATACCGCGGTCAGCTTCACGCTCAACTACGCCGTTCCGATCGCGACCGGCAACACCTACCAGGGCGGCAGCGCCACGGTGACGCTGACCTTCCACGCCGTCCAGGCCGGCAACAACCCGGTGACGGGTGCCTGCCTGGCCGGGCAGCAGTGCAACGCCACAAGCACGTTCCTCTGGAGCTGAGCTAACGGCCCGGGGAGGGAGGGAAGCGGGTGCCGGCCCCTTCCCGCCCCGCCCGAACCGTAGGTCCCGAGGGGGGCGACGTGTCGCGCATACGCCAGGTCGGCGCGCAGTTGGTCAGGCGGCCCTGGCTGCTGGCCGTGACCGGCCTGGCGGTGTCGGCTGCCGCTGCTTCCCTCCTCGTGACCGGCGCTACGTTCGGACTGCTCAGCACGTCGATGAGCAGCGGTAGCAACTCGCTCGCCGCAGGCACCGTGACGCTCACCGACAGCGCCGTCGCGAACTGCCCGATAAGCAATCTTCTTCCCAACGGCACCGCCACCGCCTGCACGTTCACGGCCACGTACGCAGGGTCGGCCGCTGCGTACCTGGCCGTCAACGTGCTCATCGAGACGCAGGCGGGCGGCGGCGGGACAAGGCTCTACAACCCGGGGGACTCCGCCAACGACCTCCAGGTNNCGGTTACCTACGGCGTGCCCACGACCGCCACGACGTGCCCTGGCGGTGCCCCATCGGGTTCGGCCTGTTATGAGCTCGACAACGAGCTGGTGAGCACGAGCGCCGTGACCAGCGCGGCGGTCGGCTTCAGCGTCTCGGTGAAACTGCCGTCCGGCTCTGCCGCCGGCTACCAGGGCGGCGCCGGGCAGGTCATCGTGCCCACGCACGCCGCCCAGTCGGCCAGCAACACCCT
>PMOU01000081.1:0-4799 GCA_003161205.1 Actinomycetota bacterium
CGGTCTTGCGCGCGCGGCGGGTGGTGGACGAGGCCTTGACGCCGTAGCCGACCAGCACCGCCTGGCGTTCCGGTGGGGCGGCCGGGGGACTGGTGGCGGCCGCAGGAACCATGGCCCGTTCGGCATTATTGGTTTCTTCCGGGGCCGGAGCCGGGCCGGAGCCGGCTACCTCCACCGTGATGATCGGCACGCCGACGTCGACGGTCTGGCCCTCTTCGGCCAGCAGCCGGGCTACGGTCCCGTCCCAGGGCGACGGCAGCTCGACGACCGCCTTCGCGGTCTCGATCTCCACGATGATCTGGTTGACCTCGACCTGATCGCCCGGCTTGACGTGCCAGGCCACGATGTCCGCCTCGGTCAGGCCCTCCCCGACGTCGGGAAGCTTGAACTCCTTGAGCTCGGTCATGGTCGCCCCTCGCGTCCTCAGTAGCCGAACGTGCGGTCGACGGCGTCCAGGATCCGGTCCAGGTCGGGCAGGTAGTGATCCTCGAGCCGGGACGGCGGATAGGGGGTGGCGAAGCCGCCGACGCGCAGCACCGGCGCCTCGAGGTGGTAGAAGCACTGTTCGGTCACCCGGGCGGCGATCTCGGCTCCGAGCCCCGCGTAGACCGGCGCCTCGTGCGCCACCACACAGCGGCCGGTCTTGCGCACCGACGCGCAGATCGCGTCCATATCCAGCGGGGACAGCGAGCGCAGGTCGAGCACCTCGATGCTGCGGCCGTCCTGCCGGGCCGCCAGCGCCGACTCCAGGCCGGTGCGCACCAGCGGGCCATAGGTGAGCAGGGTCACCTCGCTGCCCTCGAGCACGGTCTTGGCCTGGTCGAACGGCAGCGCGCCGGCCACGCCTGCCACCGTGTCGACCTCGCCCTTGTCCCAGTACCGCCGCTTCGGCTCGAAGAAGATCACCGGGTCATCGGAGCTGATCGACTGCTGGATCATCGCGAACGCGTCGGCCGCGTCCGCGCAGGCGACCACGCGCAGGCCGGCGGTATGAGCGAAGATCACCTCGGGGGACTCGCTGTGATGCTCGACCGCGCCGATCCCGCCGCCGAACGGGATGCGGATCACGATCGGCAGGCTGACGTGCCCCCGGGACCGGTACCGCATCTTGGCCAGCTGGCTGATGATCTGGTCGGCCGCCGGGTACACGAAGCCGTCGAACTGGATCTCGCAGACCGGCCGGTAGCCGCGCAGGGCCAGGCCGATGGCGGTGCCGACGATGCCCGACTCGGCTAGCGGCGTGTCGATCACCCGGGCTTCGCCGAAGTCCTTCTGCAGCCCGTCGGTCACCCGGAAGACGCCGCCCAGCTTGCCGACGTCCTCGCCCATGATCAGGACCTTGGGGTCGTTCTCGAGCGCCTTGCGCAAGCCCGCGTTGAGCGCCTTGGACAGGGTCAGGGTGGTGGTCATCGGGCCGAACCCCCGTTTTCCTCGGTCGCGAAGGAATCCAGGTAGGCCGCGTACTGCTCGCGCTCGGCCCGCAGGATCGAGGTCATGGGGTTGGGCTCGCTGTACACGTCGTCGAAGATGGCCAGCGGCGGCGGGTCGGGCATCGTCCGGCACGCCTCGCGTACGCGGGCGCCGAGCTGTTTTGCCTCCGCCTCGACGTCGGCGAAGAAGTCAGCCTCGGCCAGCCCGGTGCGGACCAGGTACGCCCGGACCCGCTCGATGGGGTCCCTGAGCTTCCACATCTCGAGCTCGCTGGCCAGCCGGTACCTGGTCGGGTCGTCGGTCGTGGTGTGCGCGCCCATCCGGTAGGTGAACGCCTCGATCAGGGTCGGGCCCTGCCCTTCCCTGGCCGCCTGCATGGCCTTCTTCGTCACCGCATAGCAGGCCAGCACGTCATTGCCGTCGACCCGCACGCCAGGGAAGCCGAAGCCGCGGGCCCGCTGGTAGAGCGGGATGCGGCTCTGCTTCTCCAGCGGCGCGGAGATCGCCCACTGGTTGTTCTGGCAGAAGAACACGATCGGCGCGTTGAACACCGACGCGAACACGAATGCCTCGTTCACGTCGCCCTGGCTGGTGGCGCCGTCACCGAAGTAGGCGATGACCGCTTCACCCGGCCGTTCGGGCGCCTTCGGGTTAGCCGGGTCCCCGCCGACGGCGCCGTCCCGCTGGATGCCCATCGCGTAGCCGCAGGCGTGCAGCGTCTGGCTGCCGATCACGATCGTGTACAGGTGGAACTTGTGTTCCTCGGGAGCCCAGCCGCCGTGGCTGACGCCCCGGTAGAGCTCGAGCAGTCTCACCGGGTCAATGCCGCGGCACCAGGCCACGCCGTGCTCGCGGTAGGTGGGGAACACCATGTCGTCGGGCCCGAGCGAGCGGCCGGAGCCGATCTGGGCCGCCTCCTGCCCGAGCAGCGAGGCCCAGATGCCGAGCTCGCCCTGGCGCTGCAGGGCGATCGCCTCGGTGTCAATCCTGCGGACCAGGACCAGATCGCGGTACAGGCCGGCGATATCGGCGGCGGAGAGGTCGAGCGGGTAGTCGGGATGGTCGATCCGCTCGCCTTCCGGGGTGAGCAGCTGGACGAATTCGCCCGACTGGTCCGGTATCTCCGGTGCGGGCTGTGCGCCCGTAGTCGCGGCGTCTGTGGTCGCGGTGCCGGATTCGACGCTCACGTGCCACTCCTTTCCCCGGGCCGGAGCTGGGATCACCAGTACCGGCCAGACGGCCTCTGGTTCCCGGACGAAGCTGCCGCGGGACGGTCGCGTACGCTGCGTGCCCGGTGGGGCGCAACCGTCCGCGGTCGCGGCGGGGCGCTCTCACCAGAAGATATATGACCTGCTGGCCTTGGAGGATACGTGGCGAGAATGATCGTGGAAGTAATGCTCAAGCCGGAGATCCATGACCCGCAGGGGGACGCCATCGCCAGCGCGTGCCACCGGCTGGGGTTCGGGCAGGTGCTCGGAGTCAGGCAGGGAAAGCGGTTCGAGGTCGAGCTCGAGGGCCCTGCGGACGAGGCGGCTGTGACCGCTATCACAAACCTGGCCAGGGATCTGCTCTCGAACCCGGTTATAGAGGAATTTTCGTTGCATACGGGGTGAGCCAGCCAGCTGGATCCGAGGTTCTCGTCCGCATCCGTGTTTCAGCGGCGTTAACGGGGAATCACTCGAAGTGTGAGTACGGGACACAAAGTGCGCGCGAGGGCAGTTCCCGATGTAAAGTTCTGCCTCGTTTTCCGATGCGAGCGGCTGAGCGTGCCGGTCATGCGCCGGGTGCTNNCAGCAGGTCAGGGGCTACGAGGTGGTGACCAGCCTGGGGCCGGTCAGCTGCCAGATCCAGGTGGCGGACGAGGGCATCGGGCTAGCGGCCCGGGAGCCCGCCCGCCGGGCCAGTGCGCCAGGCCCGGCGGATCCTGAGCCGGAGACGCCGATCGCCCAGCTGCCCGAGTCGGGCCGGGGCCTGGCGGTCATGCGGGCCTGCGTCGATAACGTCACGCTGGACAGCCAGCCCGGCCGCGGGACGGTGGTGACCATGCGCAAGCACATCAGGTGGTCCCAGGACGCCCCGCTCCGGCAGTTCCGCGCGGCCAGCTAGCGCTCCCGTTGGTGCGCGGGGGAAATAAGCTGGCTGGGTGCGGATAGGGGTTATTACTTTTCCAGGGTCGCTGGACGACCGGGATGCGGCGCGGGCCGTGCGGCTCGCCGGGGCTGAGCCGGTCAGGCTGTGGCATGGCGATCGGGACCTGCGGGGCGTGGACGCGGCGATCCTGCCCGGCGGGTTCTCCTACGGCGACTACCTGCGCTGCGGCGCGATCGCCAGCTTCTCGCCGGTGATGAGCGAGCTGGTGCCGGCCGCCCGGACGGGCCTGCCCGTGCTCGGCATCTGCAACGGCTTCCAGATCTTGTGCGAGGCGCACCTGCTGCCCGGGGCGCTGACCCGCAACGCCGGCCTCCGGTTTGTCACCAGGGACCTGCGGCTCACGGTGGAGAACGTGCAGACGGCGTGGACGCGGGCCTATCAGGCCGGCCAGCGGATCGTGGTCCCGCTCAAGAGCGGCGAGGGGGCCTACGCGGCCGACCCGGGCACGCTCGCTGAGCTCGAGGCATCCGGCCAGGTCGTGATCAGGTACGCCAGCGGCAACCCGAACGGCTCCGTGGCCGGCATCGCCGGGGTATCCAACGCCGAGGGGAACGTGGTCGGCCTGATGCCGCATCCCGAGCACGCCGTCGACGGCCTCACCGGCCCGTCGGCCGACGGCCTCGGGTTCTTCGCCTCGGCCGTCGCGGCGGTAGTGGGGTGAGCTCGCCGGACACGGTGGCCCGGGCGCAGGCGTCGCCCGGACAGCCCCAGCCCTTTGCCGAGCTCGGCCTGACCGAAGACGAGTACGGCAAGATCGTGGCCACTCTCGGCCGCCGCCCGACAAGTGCCGAGCTGGCGCTGTACTCCGTTATGTGGAGCGAGCACTGCTCGTACAAGTCCTCCAAGGTGCACCTGAAGCAGTTCGCGGATAAGGCTCCGTCGTCCAGCGCGCTGCTCGCGGGCATCGGGCACAACGCCGGGGTGGTCGACATCGGCGGGGGCTACGCGGTCACCTTCAAGATCGAGTCGCATAACCACCCGTCCTACGTCGAGCCGCATCAGGGCGCGGCCACCGGCGTCGGCGGCATCGTCCGCGACATCCTCGCGATGGGCGCGCGCCCGGTGGCGGTGATGGACGCGCTCAGGTTCGGCCCGGCCGCGGCGCCCGACACCCGCCGGGTGCTACCCGGAGTCGTCAGCGGCATCTCTTTCTACGGGAACTGCCTCGGCCTGCCCAACATCGGCGGCGAGCTGGACTTCGATCCGAGCTACGCGGG
>PMOU01000081.1:4817-6689 GCA_003161205.1 Actinomycetota bacterium
GGCGGAGCTTCGGTGCTGGCCAGCGCGGCGTTCGGGGCGGCGGGCGGCGAGGGCGCGAAACGGCCCAGCGTGCAGGTGGGGGATCCCTTCACCGAAAAGCTGCTGGTCGAGTGCTGCCTGGAGCTGTTCGCAGCCGGGCTGGTCGTCGGCATCCAGGATCTCGGCGCGGCGGGCGTGGCGTGCGCGACCACCGAGCTCGCGGCGGGGGGCACCGGCGGCATGGCGGTCCGGCTGGATGCGGTGCCGCTGCGCGATGCGTCCCTGGGACCGCCCGAGATCTTGATGAGCGAGTCGCAGGAACGCATGATGGCGGTCGTCGAGCCGGATCGCGTGCCGGAGTTCCTCGCCGTCTGCGCGAAGTGGGACGTCAGGGCCGCGGTCATCGGCGAGGTGNNGCACGGACGCCGACGCGCTGGCCGCCGACGACCCGGACGCGCTGCCGCGTCCGGGGGACGGCGCGTCCCTGCGCGCGGACCTGCTGGCCCTCATCGGCTCCGATGGGCTGGCCGACAAGAGCTGGGTCACCGACCAGTACGACCGGTACGTCCGCGGGGACACCGTGCTCGCCATGCCCGAAGACGGCGGCCTGGTCCGGGTGGACGAGGCGACCGGGCTCGGTCTCGCCCTCGCCACCGACGGCAACGGCCGCTACTGCCGGCTCGACCCCTACCTGGGTACCCAGCTGGTGCTGTGCGAGGCCTACCGGAACGTGGCGGTGACCGGCGCCCGCCCGCTGGCCGTGACGAACTGCCTGAACTTCGGCTCGCCCGAGGACCCCGCGGTGATGTGGCAGTTCGCCGAGGCCGTGCGCGGGCTCGCGGACGGCTGCGCCGCCCTCGGCGTGCCCGTCACCGGCGGGAACGTGAGCTTCTACAACCAGACGGGGACGACGGCCATCCACCCCACCCCGGTCATCGGAGTCCTCGGTGTGCACGATGACGTCCGCCGCCGCCTGGCGATCGGATTCGGCCGCGAAGTGAGCGGCGAACCTGGTGCGTCCGGCCGGTCCGGCGCTTCCGGCGCGGCCACGATCGTGCTGCTCGGCCGGACGCGGGCCGAGTTCGGCGGGTCGGCCTGGGCGCACGTGCGGCACGGTCACCTCGGCGGCCGTCCGCCGGCTCCTGACTTCGACGCCGAGCGGCGGCTGGCTAGACTGCTCGCCGCGGCGGCCGCGGCCGGGCTGCTGTCCGCCGCGCACGACCTGTCCGACGGCGGCCTGGCGATCGCGCTCGCTGAATCCTGCCTGCGCGGCGAGACCGGCTGCACCGTGCGGCTACCTGGGGACCCGTTCACCTCGCTGTTCAGCGAATCGGCCGGGCGCGCGATCGTGGCCGTCCGGCCGGGCGCGGATGCTGCCTTCGATCGGCTCCGCGCCGCCCATGAGGTGCCCGGCACGGCCATCGGCGCCGTCGGCGGCGACAGCCTGGTCGTCGAGGACCTGTTCAGCATCGGCCTGGACGAGCTCGCCGCCGTGCACACGGGGACGCTGCCCGCCCTGTTCGGCTGATGCCGGCCCGGCGTCCCGACCCGCGCGGGCCGCACAGCGTGGCCGAGGTGCTGCGGGCGCTCGACGCGGGGGCCGCACCCGGCGCGGAGGACGAGCGCACCGCCGCCCGGTACCTGCTGCACCTGCTCGCGGCCCGGCATCCGGGCCGGGTTCTTGAGGTGCGGGTCCCGCCGGCCGCTGCCGTGCAGTGCCTGCCCGGGCCGGTGCACACCCGCGGCACGCCGCCCAATGTGGTCGAAACCGACCCCCTCACCTGGATCCGGCTGGCCGCCGGCCGGCTGGGCTGGGCCGACGCGGTCGGGTCCGGAGCCGTACACGCGAGCGGCCCGCGCGCTGATCTGGCCGATTACCTGCCTTTGTTGACT
>PMOU01000217.1 GCA_003161205.1 Actinomycetota bacterium
GATCAGCTCCTCGATGGAGCTCGGCGGCAACGCGCCGTTCATCGTTTTCGAGGACGCCGACATCGACGCCGCGGGCGAGGGCGCGCTGATCGCCAAGATGCGCAACGGCGGCGAGGCGTGCACCGCCGCCAACCGCTTCTACGTGCATGAGGCGGTCGCCGACGAATTCAGCCGCAAGTTCGCGGCGCGGCTTGACGCCATGGTCGTCGGCCCGGGGATGGACGAGGCGACGGACGTGGGCCCGCTCGTCAACGAGCCAACCCGGACGAAGGTAGCTGAGCTCGTCGAGTCAGCGGCGGCGGACGGGGGCAAGGTCGTCACCGGCGGCCGGGCTCCGGAACGACGCGGCTACTTCTACCAGCCGACCCTCATCGACCATTTGCCCGCGGTAGCCGGCATCCTCGGCACGGAGATTTTCGGACCGGTGGCGCCCGTGGTCAGGTTCACCGCGGAAGCCGACGCAGTCGCCTGGGCTAATGACACCGAGTTCGGCCTTGTCTCTTATGTTTACACCGGTGACCTGAGCCGCGGCCTGCGGGTCAGCGAGGCCCTCGAAGCCGGAATGGTCGGCCTCAACCGCGGGATCGTGTCCGACCCGGCGGCGCCGTTCGGCGGCGTGAAGCAGTCAGGCATCGGCCGCGAGGGTGCGCATGAGGGACTTCTGGAGTTCACCGAAACGAAGTACATCGCCACCACATGGTGACCCCGCCGGCCGCTGCCTCCCCTCTTCACCGGCCGGGAGCGGATAAGCTCTCCTTTCCATGGGCGGAACGCGAGCCGACGCTGAGACGCAGGCAGTAGTCGGTCCGGCTCCATCCGCGCGGCCAGCTGTTCGTGAAAGCGGGCCGGGCGGCCGGAGGCGCCTGACCGCGCTCCTGGCCTACCTGCTGGCGGGCGCGATCTTGTTCGTGGTGTACCTGCGGCTGTCCGAGACCTACTCGCTGAACTCCGACAGCGCGAACATCCTGCTGATGGGATGGGACCTGCTGCACGGCCATCTGCTGCTGCACGGCTGGTATTCCTCGGACGTCTCGTTCTACCCGACCGAACTGCCCCAGTACGCCCTGCTGGAAGGCCTCCTCGGCCTGCACATGCAGACGGCGCACGTCGCCGCGGCGATGACCTACACGCTGACGTTCCTGCTGGCGGTGCTGCTGGCCAGGAGCGGGTCGTCCGGGCGAGCGGCCTGGATCAGGACGCTCATCGCGGCGGGGATCATGCTGGCGCCGCAGATCGGCCTCGGCGTCTGGGCCCTGGACCTGTCGGTCGGCCACATCGGGACCTCGGTCCCGCTGCTGCTCATCTGGCTGCTCCTGGACAGGATGTCACCGCGGTGGTACGTGCCCCTGCTTACCGCCGTGCTGCTGGCCTGGGTCCTGGTGGCTGACCCCATCACCTATGTGGTGGGGATCGGGCCGCTAGGAGCTGTCTCGGCGGCGTGGGTCATCCGGGGCCTGGTCAAGGGCCGTGGCCGATGGACGCGGCGGATCGCTGACCAGTGGTACGCGATCTCACTCGGCGCGGCGGCGGTGGCCGCCACCGCGATCGCGTGGGTCGTCAATAACCTGCTCAGCGACATGGGCGGCTATGTCGTCAACCGGCTCCCGTTCTACCTGACGCCCTGGCACGACCTGAACCAGAACGCTCCAGCCGCCTGGAAGGTGCTCCAGATCTTCGGGGCGAACTACGCCGGGCTCAGCGGCATCTGGTTCGCCCTCGCCCTGCTGCACCTGGTCAGCGTGCTCGGTGTCGGCTGGGCCTTGCTGCGAGTGGCCCGGCGGTTCTTCAGCGTCAGCCTGGTCGACCAGGTGCTCGCCGTCGCGATCGTCCTCAACGTGCTGCTTTACCTGCTCACGAACGCCTCTGACGAGGCCGCCCACGAGGTCGCCATCATCTTGCCCTTCGGCGCGGCGCTGGCGACGCGGGTGCTGATCCGGACGGCCAGCCCGGCCCAGGCGGCCGGTCGCGACGATAGCCAGGGCGCCGCGTCCAGCCGGCGGCGCCGCCGGGTCAGGCTCGCCGCCTTCGCCGCCGGGATCGTGGTGCTGGCGGGCTATACCGCGGGACTGGGATACGAGCTCACCCAGCCCTCCGCGCCTCCGGCCAACGCTAGTCTCGCTTCCTGGCTGGTCGCGCACCATCTCAGCTACGGGCTCAGCGGCTACTGGACGAGCAGCAGCGTCACGGTGGACAGCGGTGAACGGGTCCAGGTCAGGGCCCTTCTGCTGCCCACCCTCCAGCCAGACCTATGGATGTCGAACGAGGACTGGTACAGCCCGAAGCTGCATTACGCAAACTTCGTCGTCCTGGACAGCGAACCTGGTTACTTCTCGCACTGGGAGCCGCTGCCGCTGGTCAGGAAGTATTTCGGCACCCCGGCCCGGACCTACCACACGGGCCCGTACACCATCATGGTCTGGAACAAGAACCTGCTGGACGACATCCCGCGCTGAGATCCCCTAAGCCCAGTGCAGCCTGAGCCTAATGACACCGTCGAGCACGGGCAGCAGGCCGAGGGTGGCCGCCGGGAGCAGCCAGGCCCCCGGGTTCCGTGCTGGCCGCCGTGGCCGGCCGAGCAACACGATCACAGCCAGAAGGTACACCTCGACGAAGGACCGCAGGTCGGCGCTGAGGCTGCTCCACGTGCTCGGCGTGATCAGGCAGATCTCGATCAGGTAGAGGACCAGGGCGAGCCGCTCGTGGACCGGCGATCGCGAGGTCCGCAGGGAGAGCAGGGCCATCACCGCGAAGACCAGGAGTACGGCCAATTCCGCCAGCCAGACGTCGACGGCGTTGTAACCGGACCAGTCAATAGTGCTGAGGTTGGACTTGATCGCCTCGAACGGGGCGATCAGGGGCGTGCCCGCGTTGCGGCCGCCGTCAGCGAGCAGCGGAAAGGTCCCGATGACGGCATAGACCACGCATTGCCAGGCCGCGAAGACGGCGGCGGGCAGGACCCAGGCGATGTCGTCCCGGCCGGGCCGGTAGCGCCTGCGCAGGAAGCCGGCCAGGCGCACGATGGCAATAGCGGCGACCGCGACCATCGCGGTCTCCCGGGTCAGCGAGGCGAAGGCGAGCAGGCAGGCGGCCAGCACAGGGCGGCGTGAACGGATGGCGAGCAGCCCCGCGAGCAGGAAGGCGGCGGCGACCGGCTCGGCGGTATCGCGGGAGAGGCTGGTGATCAGGCCGAAGTACCCGGGCAGCAAGAGTCCCCACGCGGCATGCCGGCCGCCCTGCCTGGCGAACATGGCGCCGAAGTAGGCCAGCGCGCCGAGCGCGGCCACGTTGACGGCCACGAGCATGAAGGGGACCAGCGAACGCTGGCCGAACGAGACCAGCCAGGTGATCACGGGGTAGCCGATGCGCATGAACCGGTACGCCGCGTCCACGCTGATGCCGTAGGCCGTGTGCTGGAGGTTGAGCGGGTTGATGGCCAGCCGGTAGTAGAACTGCCCGTCGTAGCCGGTCGCGGTGCGCAGCGGCATGCCGGGCGGCAGCTGGGCGGGATGCGCGAAGTCCTGCCCGATGAGGATGAACCGGCTGATGCTCCGCCTGGACCAGATTTCCCAGCGGGCCAGCACGAATCCGGTGGCGGCGAGCAGCGCGACCAGTCCGGCCAGGACAGGCCGGTTGGTCCGCGTGATGAGTACGCGGGTCCACCCGGGCCCGCCAGGGGCTGGCTCGAGGGCGGGATCTAGGCCTGGCCCGGGCTCTAGGCCTGGCCCAGGATCGAGAACGGGGTCCAGGGCCTGGGTCACCGGGTCCGGATCCTGGGTTACGGTATCCAGATCAGGTGTCATGCCGGGCCCAGCAGTTGGCCCGCTCTCTTGCACAGCCATGGTCCGTCCCTTTCGAAGGGCGGGCCAAACTCGGACACACCGCCACACTTTCGGGCTTCTCGGTGCAAAAGCGTACTGGAGTGAACTCCAGTAAAGCCCTAGGGTGCCTGAACGCCCGTTGTGAGATTGCTTAGAGACTCACTGTGGGTAGTTGAGGCTGCACCCGAAGCTTACAGGTAAGCATGCGGCGTCAGCGGTGTAACAACCCCCTTCACGGGGCGGGCATGGCGGTAAGGTAAAGCGCCAGAGACGTGACGCAGGCGCGCCTTTACGGTGCTCCCGAGGCCCCCGGAGGCCTGCGATATCAGCCGGAGGTATGCATGGTGACCGAGTTGCCTGATCAGGCGGGCTGGGATGTGGTGGTCATCGGGGGGTGCGGGCATGTGGGGCTGCCGTTGGCGCTGGCGTTTGCTGACCGGGGTTTGCGGGTGGTGATTTATGACGTGAGCGTGGCGGCGGTGGAGTCGGTGAATGCGGGGCGGCTGCCGTTCGCGGAGCCGGGGGCGGGGCCGGTGCTGGCGCGGGTGCTGGCCGGGGGGCGGCTGGTGGCGTCGGCGGATCCGGCGGTGGTGGGGTCCGCGGAGCATGTGGTGGTGGTGATCGGGACGCCGGTGGATGAGCACCTGAANNCCGGATCAGGCGGCGATCACGCGGGCGCTGGAGGGGTGCGCGGGGTTCTTGCGGGACGGGCAGCTGCTGGTGTTGCGGTCCACGGTGTTCCCGGGGGTGACGGCGCTGGTGGAGAAGATGGTGGCGGGGCTGGGGCTGTCGATTGAGGTGGCGTTCTGCCCGGAGCGGATCGCGGAGGGGGCGGCGATGACGGAGCTGTTCGAGCTGCCGCAGATCGTCTCGGCGCGGACGGCTTCGGGGGTGGAGCGGGCGTCGGCGTTGTTCGGGCGGTTGACGGGGTCGCTGGTGGTGATGTCGCCGGAGGAGGCGGAGCTGGCGAAGCTGTTCACGAACGTGTGGCGGTATATCAAGTTCGCGACGGCGAATCAGCTGTACATGATGGCTAATGAGCGGGGGCTGGATTTCGAGGCGATCCGGCGGGGGCTGACGGCGGGTTACCCGCGGGCGGCGGATATGCCGGCGGCGGGGTTCGCGGCGGGGCCGTGCCTGTTCAAGGACACGATGCAGCTGGCGGCGTATAACGACGGGCAGTTCCCGCTGGGGCTGTCGGCGATGGCGGTGAACGAGGGGCTGCCGGCGCATGTGGTGCACCGGCTGGAGGCGCGGTTCGACCTGGGGTCGCTGACGGTGGGGATCCTGGGGATGGCGTTCAAGGCGGGCAGCGATGATATCCGCTCCAGCCTGTCGTACAAGCTGAAGCGGATCCTGGCGTTCAAGGCCGGCGCGGTGCTGTGCACCGACCCGTACGTCACGGTGGATCCGGGGCTGCTGCCGCTGGATGAGGTGATCGCCCGGTCGGACCTGCTGGTGGTCGGGGCGCCGCACCCGGAGTACCGGGGCCTGGCGGTCGGTAAGCCGGCTGCCGATGTGTGGGGCATCCTGGGCCAGGGCGTGCGGATATGACCGAGCGTCCCCGGGTCTCGGTGGTGGTGCCGGCCTATAACGAGGGCCGGGACATCACCGCGGTGCTGGACCGGCTGTTTGAGTCGGTGCGGCTGCCGTGCGAGGTCCTGGTCGTCGTCGATGCCCCGGAGGACACGACGGTGCCGGCGGCGGAGGAGTACGCGGGCAAGGAGCCGCAGCTGCGGTGCCTGGTGAATACGTACGGGGCGGGTCCGGCGAACGCGATCCGGTTCGGGATCGACGCGGCGGCCGCGCCGGTGGTGGTGGTGACGATGGCCGACGGGTGCGATGATGCCCGGCAGATCGATGACCTGGT
>PMOU01000254.1 GCA_003161205.1 Actinomycetota bacterium
CGCTCGGTATTCGATGCCGCCGATATCGATGACCAGGTACGGGTGCGCGGCTCGGGGCCCATCGCGTTCGGCAGCTTTACCTTCGACGCATCGTCTGACGAATCCGTGCTGATCATCCCGCGCGTCGTGCTCGGCCGCGACGGCCGAGGCCAGGCATGGCGAACAGTGTTGTCTCGGGGGGACGACCCCCCCAGACCCCCCCGCTTCTGGGGGGACCCATCCCCCCAGACCCCCCTTGGGGGGGACACGTCCCCCCTGACGCCCCAGACCCCGCTGACCTGGCGGGAGGGGAGCCTGCCGGGACCTCGCTGGGAGCAGGCGGTGGCCGAGGCGGTGGCGGCGATCAGGGCCGGCAGCCTGCGCAAGGTGGTGCTCGCCCGGGATCTGTTCGCGACCGCCGCCGAGCCCATCGACGCTCGGGTCCTGCTGCGCAGGCTGGCCTCCCGCTACCCGGATTGCTTCACGTTCGCCTGCGACGGCATGGTGGGCGCTACCCCCGAGTTGCTCGTCCGCCGGGCGGGCCGCCAGGTGAGCGCGCTGGTGCTCGGCGGCACGGCGCCGCGTGGTGGCAACCCGGCGCAGGACGAGGCGCTGGGCTCGGAGCTGCTGACCTCAGCCAAGAACAACGAGGAGCACGCCTACGCGGTCGCCTCGATACGCGACGCGCTCGGGCCGCTGTGCGATGTGCTCGACGTCGAGGGCCGCCCCGGACTGCTGAAGTTCCCGAACCTGCAGCATCTGGGCACCCAGGTCAGCGGAACGCTCGCGGGCACCGGCACGCCGAAATCAGCGCTCGCCCTGGCGGCGGCGGTGCACCCGCCGGCCGCGGTCTGCGGTACCCCGACCGGTGCCGCGCTTGAGCTCATCCGTGAGCTCGAGCACATGGACAGAGAACGCTACGCCGGGCCGGTGGGCTGGGTCGACGCCGACGGAAACGGTGAGTGGGGTATCGCGTTGCGCTGCGCGCAACTCTCCGGTCGCACTGCCCGCCTGTTCGCCGGATGCGGCATCGTGGCCGGCTCGGAACCGGCTGCGGAGCTGGCCGAGACCCTGGTGAAGTTCCAGCCCATGCGCGATGCGCTGGAAGACGGTTCCGCATAAGGGAACCCTTAATCCGCGGTCGCCCGGCAGGCCGCCAGGGCTTAGTCTCAGATAAGACGAGTATGCCTGGCGAGGGGAAAGTCGGCAGATGAGCGGTAACACCGAAGACGCCCTTGACGTTCTCCGCGGAGTATGGAGCGCGCAGGGGCAGACGACCGAGGATGTCGAAGCGGCCTGCGGGAACACCAAGTCCTGCAAGAGGATGTCGGACGTGGGCTTTGACGGCCTTGCCGCGGAGACCGACGGTGACCTGCAGCTCGCCTGGCGGACTCAGCTAGCTCGCGAGGGCAAGCTCAACCCGGGTGCAGGCAGCGTGCGGGACCTGGTGCTGCCCCCGGCCGAGGTTCGCTAGCGCACGACGCGATCCGTGATCCCGGCGGCGAGGAGAACCTGGCAGTGGAGTCCCCTGAGACCGTCGGCAAGCTGACCGAGATCTTGCGGCAGGGCGGATATCTCGCTGACCGCGGCCTGGCCACGGCGATGTTCGTCGCGCTGTCGCTGAACCGCCCCCTCCTGCTCGAGGGCGAGGTCGGGGTCGGCAAGACCGAGATCGCCAAGGTGATGGCGTCGGTCTTTGACCGGAAACTGATCCGGCTGCAGTGCTATGAGGGCATTGACACCAACCAGGCGATGTATGAGTGGGACTACGCCCGTCAGATGCTGCACATCAGGGCGCTTTCCGAGCACCAGGCGGCCGACGCCGAAGCGGTGGACCAGCTGTTCGGCCCCAAGTTCCTGCTGGAGCGCCCGCTGCTCGAAGCGGTCCGCGCCGGTGACCAGGCGGTCCTGCTCATTGACGAGATCGACCGGGCCGACGACGAGTTCGAGGCCTTCCTGCTCGAGGTTCTTTCCGACTTCCAGATCAGCATCCCTGAGATCGGCACCATCAAGGCGGAAAGTCCGCCTCTGGTGGTGCTCACCTCCAACCGCACCAGAGAGCTGCACGACGCGCTGAAACGGCGCTGCCTGTACCACTGGATCGGCTATCCGGCCGCGGAGCGCGAGGTCGAGATCGTCCTGATCCGGGAGCCTGGCATCTCCGAGACGCTGGCGCGCAAGGTGGTCAGCGCCGTCCAGCGGCTCCGCGAGCTCGACCTGGCCAAACCGCCCGGGGTGGCCGAGACCATCGACTGGGCCCGCACCCTGGATTTCCTCGGCGAGACGGACCTGGACGTCCGCAACGCGCAGGACACGCTTGGCGCCGTGGTCAAGGACCGGGACGACCTCGACGTCGTCCGCGACAACCTGCAGGAAATCACCTCCGGTGCCCGGAGTTCCTGACCCCGGCGGCGCCCCGTTCATCGGGCTGCTGGTGAACTTCGCCGGTGAGCTGCGCGGCGCCGGGCTGGCCGTGGGGTCCGGTGACGTCCAGGTCTACTGCTCGGCTGCGAGCACGCTGGATCCAGCCGATCTGGTCGACCTGTACTGGGCCGGGCGGACCACGCTGGTGAACCGGCACGACGACATCGCTACCTACGACGAGGTGTTCCGGCGCTTCTTCCTTGACGCCGGCGGACCGCAGGAGGACGAGCTGGCGCTGATGCTGCGCGCGTCGGCGCACGCGCAAGGCGCGCTGGCGATTCCTTCCACCGAACCAGGTGAAGATGACGGCGAAGACGAGGCCTTCCTGGGCTGGATGGCCTCCGACGTTGACGCGCTCAAGCACAAGTCCTTCGCCGCCTGCACGCCGGAGGAACTCGCGGCCCTGCGCCGGATCATGGCCCGGATCAGGCTGACCCCGCCGCGGCGCCGGACCCGGCGCAGCGCCGCGGCGCGGACCGGGCCTCGTCCGGACCCGCGGCGGACCGTCCGGGAATCCATGCGGATGCACGGCGAGCCGGCCCGGCTGTACTGGCGGCGCCGGAAGGTCCGGCTGCGGCCGTTGATCCTGATTCTCGACATTTCCGGCTCCATGGCCGACTACTCGCGCAACCTGCTGCAGTTCGCGCACTCGGCGAAGCGGTCAGCCGGGCGCGTGGAGGTCTTCTGTTTCGGGACCCGGTTGACCCGGGTGACCGGGGCGATGGAATGCCGGCGCCCGGACGAGGCACTGGAACGGGCGGCCCGGGCCGCCTTCGACTGGGACGGCGGGACCCGGATCGGCGACAGCCTGGACGCCTTCGTCCGCGACTGGGCGCGCCGCGGGCTGTGCCGCGGCGGCGTCGTGGTGATCTGTTCCGACGGCCTGGACCGGGGGGATCCCGCCGTGCTGGCCGCGGCGATGGAGCGGCTTTCCCGGCTGAGCCACCGGCTGGTCTGGCTCAATCCGCACAAGGGCGATGATCCCGGTTTCCGGCCGAGCACGCTCGGCATGATGGTCGCCGCGCCGCATATCGACCTGCTGCTGTCCGGCCACGACCTGAGCAGCCTGGAGAAACTCGCGGCCCTGCTGCCCGGGCTGAACTAGCGGGCTCGGGCTAAATGAGCGGCGGGGACCCTGCTTAACTGGGTATGCCGGTGATATTCGCACGGTGAGGAGTACGCGGTGAGGTGGAGTGTAGGGGTCGAGGCCGAGGGCGACCGCGTCCTGTCCCGTGAGGAGATCGTCGAGCTGGCCGATGCCGTTGCGGTCTACGGCGGCATCGCCACCGGGATCGGCACGAACCGGTACGGCGCCCAGCTGATCATCGACGCCGCCAGCCGGGAGGAAGCGATCACCAGAGCATCGGCGGAGTTCGCCGGGGCCGCGGCCAAAGCCGGCCTGCCGCCCGCCCCCGTGGTCCGGACCGAGGCGATCAGCGAAGCCGAGGACGACTTCTGATGATCCGGCTCGGATCGCTGGCCGGCTACCCGTTCGAGGGACCGCGCGTGCTGGCGGGCTGGACGCCGCCATCGGCCGCGGCCGTGTACGTGATCGCCTACAAGCCCGAGCCGGACACCAAACCGGACAAGTACGCCATCATCTACGCGGATCATTCCGCCGACCTGTCGGCGGAGCGGTTTCCCTTTCAGCACCCGCGCGCGCACTGCTGGATCCGGCGGGCCGGATCCAAGTACAAGGTTTACATCTGCACCTACGAGGTGCCGGGCGGCGGCGAGGCGCACCGCGAGCAGATCACCAGGGAACTGACCGCGATCTACCGCCCGCGCTGCAACACCCAGCAGTACGACCAGGCGTGGAAGCAGGAGTGGATCGGGACCACCGCCTCCTCCCCCAGCCTGACCAAAGACCCGGCAGGCTCCCAGGTGCCCGGCAGCCCGGGAAATCCGGCTAAACCGGCGGTCTAGGGCTCACGGCTCGGACCGGAAGCCCACCGCGTCGAGCAGGCGCGAACGGCGCGTTCCCGACGCCGGCCGGGCCGTTGGCGCCACCTCGGGCCGAGGTGCCGCGGGGGTAACACCGGTCACGATGCCCTCGGCCATCCCGTACAGCAGCGGCAGCGCGCCCGCCACGACGCCGCCGGTCTCGTTGATGTGCTCCACCCCGGGCCCGATGAGCTCGGCGTGGCCCACGATGGTCCGGACGATCTCCGCGCACTCCTCGAGGTTCCCGGCCACCCGGGTGAGCAGGCTGCCGACCCAGAACAGGTAGAACGCCAGGCCGGCGATCAGCAGGACGACATCGATGACCGTGAAAACGACCAGCCCCGTCATGAGCGCACCTTCCCGAGCACACGGCCGAGGAACAGATGGTGTTGCAGGCCCTCGGCGAGGACCGCCTCGACGCCGGTGGCCACCTGCGGGATCAGCACGGTATCCGCCGTGTTCGCCGCGGCTGCCTTGAGCGTGTCCCTGACCGCGACGACCCGGCGGTCGATGACCTTCACCAGGTAGATGAGCAGGCTCAGCAGGGCCGCTACGGCGACCACCACGACAAGGCCGAGAATGTTCGCGATCGTCCACAGGTTGTGTTCGGTCGACGACATGGCCAGCGTATGCATCGCTACCCTCCCAGCCTGGCGCGGCCGCGCTGCAGGCCGCCGATGATGATAGTGGCGTGCTCGATCGTCGTGCGCAGCGCGGCGAGCGGCGCGGTGTGCGTGACCGCGTCGGTCAGCGCGTCGTTGATCTTCGGCGCCTCGTTACCGATCGAGCGGGCGAGCAGCAGGATCGGCACCACGAGCGCCACCACGACCAGGACGATGACGATGCCGATCGTGTAGCCCACCACCCAGCCCGTCGTGGACGTTCCTGCGGCCAGGACATGCGGTTGCATAACGGCTCCTTCGCCGGGTNNCCGCCGGTGGTCGCCACCAGCGTCTTCCGGACGGCCCTGAGGTGGAAGATGACCCTCAGCAGGCCCACCGCGGTGATCGCGATGATCAGCGCGGCAATGATCACTGTCCCCCAGGCGGCTGCTGGCATGGCCGTTCTCCTCTCTCGTTCTGGTGACGCTCTAGCCGAGCAGCTTCGCGACGGAACCCGCGTACCTGACCGCGCCGACCGAGACTTCCTTGATCGTGGTGTCGGTGACGGCCAGCGCCTCCGGCACGCCGTTGAGCTCGCCGATCAGCGCCACGCCGCCGACCAGGATGTCATCGGTAGCGCCGCGGATCCGTTCGACTGCCGCGAGGACGCGGTTGAGCAGGAAGATGACCACCGGCAGTACTACCACCAGCAGAATCGCGTTGCCGATCCACCACAAGACCATGACTGTCTCCTCAGCTCGCGGCCTGGTAAGGAAGGAAAAAGCGGCGGAAGAC
>PMOU01000105.1 GCA_003161205.1 Actinomycetota bacterium
CGTGGCCGGGTTCGACCTGCCGCATGACACGCCGATAGCGAATCTGTGGAACGTGGGCGACGGCGTCAAGGAGTACGCCAACGGCGGCACCACCGCCTGCGCCGAGACCGCTCAGCTGGTCGCGCGGCAGGTGGCGGACCGCTATCCGGCCGGCGCCGCGGTCTGACGCGGACCGGACTGCCTGCGTGCCCTCGTACCGCCGGCCCCTTCGCCGTGCGGAGCGGCCAGCCCGTTCCTGACCAGCGACTGCGCGGTCCGCACCACGACCTCCAGCGACCCCCGGCGGGGGTTCCACCACTCGGCCGCCCAGTTGAGCGCGCCGAGCACCAGCATCCGGGCCGCCCTGGGCTCCAGGTCGGAGCGCAGCAGCCCGGCGTTGCCCGCGTCCTGCAGCAGCTTGCGCCAGGTATCTCCGTACAGAGATGCCTCGGCGGCATACCTGATGGCGATGTTCTCCGGGACCTGGCCCGCGTTGCGGATCGACGCGGTCGTGTAGTCGGAGATCTCGAGTGAGAACCGCAGGTGCGCCTCGACCGCGGCATCGATGCGATCCAGCGGGTCGGCGCCGGGCGGCAGTGCGGCCAGCACCGTGGTCACGTGCTCGCGCATGAGCGCGATGCCGGTCCACATCACCTCTTCGATCAGGTCATCGCGAGAGGGAAAGTAGTAATAGATCGCCGGGGCCTGGATCTCGGCCTGGTCGGCGACGTCGCTCAGCCGCGTGCCCGCGTATCCCTTCCGGCTGAGCACGTGCGCGGCGGCATCGAGGATCCGCTCCCTGGTCCGCGCCGACTTCGAGCCGGCTTCCTCGGCCACGGCCGCGTCCAGTTTTTTAGGCACGAGTCAATTGTAAGTTCCCGGCGTACCGCGCCCGCTCCCTCAGCGATCGAGGCCGCCGCGGGATATCAGCTGCGCGGCGATGACGTTGCGCTGGATCTCGTTGGTTCCCTCGCCGACGATCATCAGGGGCGCATCGCGGAAATACCGCTCGACGTCGTACTCGGTGGAGTACCCGTACCCGCCGTGGATCCGGACCGCGTTGAGCGCGATCTCCATCGCGGCCTCCGAGGCGAACAGCTTGGCCATCCCGGCTTCCATGTCGCACCGTTCGCCGGCGTCGTACCGCGCCGCCGCGTACTGCACGAGCTGCCGGGCCGCGGTGAGCTTGGTGGCCATGTCCGCCAGGTACCCCCCGACGGCCTGGTGCTTCCAGATCGGCACGCCGAAGCTCTCCCGCTGCTGCGCGTACCGCAGCGCGTCGTCGAAGGCCGCCTGCGCGACCCCGACCGCCCGGGAGGCGACCTGGATACGCCCGATCTCCAGGCCCTTCATCATCTGGGCGAAGCCGTGCCCGGGTTTGCCGCCGAGCAGCGCGCCGGCGGGTGCGTGATAATCCGCGAACGACAGCTCGCAGCTTTCCACCCCCTTGTAGCCGAGCTTCGGCAGGTCACGGGAGATCGTCAGCCCGTCCCCGGGCTCGACCAGCACGATGCTGATGCCCCGGTGCCGGGGCTGCGCCGAGGCGTCGGTCTTGCACAGCAGCGCGATCAGCTGGGACCGGCGCGCGTTGGTAATCCAGGTCTTGGTGCCGTTGATGAGATAACCGCCGTCGTGCGGCCGTGCGGTCGTGGTGATGGCCTGCAGATCGGAGCCGCCGCCCGGCTCGGTCAGCGCCATCGTGGCCCGCACCTGCCCGGTCGCCATCGCGGGCAGGTAGCGCTGTTTCTGCTCCTCGGTGCCGAACGCCAGCAGCAGCTTGGCGACCACCGTGTGCCCGCCCATCGCCCCGGCCAGGCTCATCCAGCCCCGGGCCAGCTCGGCCGTGACCTCGGCGTAGCACGGGGTCGACACCGGCGCGTCACCGTAGGGCTCGGGGATCGCCAGCCCGAAGATGCCCATGGCCTTCATCTGCTCGATGAGCTTGTCGGGGTAGGTGTTGGCGTGCTCAAGTTCGCGGACGACCGGCCGCACGTCACGGTCGACGAATTCCGCCACCGTCCCGACGACCTCTCGCTCCTCCGCGGAAAGACTGTTCACGATGGCTCCCTGGGGCATAACCCTGACGTGCTGCCTAACATTCATTAAAAGCTTCTCCACGATAGCTGCGCCTCAGGGAGCGTGACCGATGCAGTCTCCGGCCGTCGAGGGTCCGTACTTTGACGAGCTGGCCATCGGCCAGGACTTCGGCCGCGCCCCCGGCCTCACGCTGACCCCGGGGCTGGCCGCCGCGCATCAGGCCATCACCGGGGACCGGCTCGCGCTCGCCCTTGACCACGAGCTGTGCCACCAGGTCACCGGCGGCGGCGCGCTGGCGCCGCCCGGCCTGGTCTGGGATGTCGCGATCGGGCAGTCGACGGTGGTCACCCAGCACGTCAAGGCCAACCTCTTCTACCGCGGGCTGGCCTTCCGCCGGTTCCCCCGGCTCGGCGACACGCTCCGGACCTCGACGCGGGTCGTCGGCCTGCGGCAGAACCGGCCGAGGGAAGGCCGCGCGCCGACCGGGCTTGCGGTCCTGCGGATCACGACCGTGGACCAGCAGCGACGGCCGGTGCTGGATTTCTGGCGCTGTGCCATGCTGCCGCTGCGCGATCAGGCCGGCCAGACCGGGTACGCCGACGATCTGGACTCGGTCGGTCATCCGGCCGCGCCGGCCAGCCTGGCCGCGCTCACCAGCGGCTGGCGCCTGGACCGGTTCGCCCGCCAGGCCGACGGTCCCCGCCTGCGCGACCTGCGGCCGGGGCAGTCCTGGTCGATGGCGGGCGGCGACGTGGTCTCCAGCGCGCCCGAACTGGCCCGGCTGACCCTCAACGTGGCGGCGGTGCACCACGACGCGGCGGCCTCCGGCGGCCGCCGCCTGGTCTACGGCGGGCACGCCATCGGGCTGGCCCTGGCCCAGGCGGTCCGGTCGCTGCCCTCCATTGTCACGGTGGCGGCCTGGCACGGCTGCGACCACCTCGGCCCGGTCCACGAGGGCGACACGCTGCGCAGCACGATCTCGGTCGAGCAGGTCCAGGAGCTGCCGGGCGGCGGCGGCGGCCTCGTGCACCTGCGCTCCGGAGTCCAGGCGGACGGACTTGACGGGCCCGCGCCGCGCGACGTCCTGGACTGGCGCTACATCGCCGTCGTCGCCTGACCTGTTCCCGGCCGGGTCCGTCGGCTAGGATATTTATCCTAGATTCAAATTCTGTTCGTGGCACCTCGGGGTCGGCAAGGGAGGCCATCATGGGCGAGGCCTACATCGTGGACGCGGTCCGCGCACCGGTCGGGCGCCGCCGCGGTGGGCTGGCCGGGGTCCACCCGGCTGACCTCGCCGCTCACCCGATCCGCGCGCTGATCGAGCGCACCGGCGTCGACCCGGCGGCGATCGAGGATGTCATCTACGGCTGCATCGACGCGATCGGCGCGCAGGCCGGCGACATCGCCCGGACGGCGGCGCTGGTCGCGGGCCTGCCCGAGCACGTGCCCGGCGTGACCGTCGACCGGCAGTGCGGATCCAGCCAGCAGGCCGTCACCTTCGCCGCGCAGGCCGTCATGGCCGGGACCGCCGACCTGGTGATCGCCGGCGGCGTGCAGAACATGAGCCAGTACCCCATCTTGAGCTCCTTCGCGGCGGGCGAGCCGTTCGGCGCGGCGGACCCGTGGAGCGGCAGCCCAGGCTGGCGAGCCCGTTACGGTGACGCGGAGATCTCCCAGTTCAACGGGGCGGAGATGATCGCCGAGAAGTGGGGGATCAGCCGCGAGGCGATGGAGGAGTACTCGTTCACCAGCCATCAGCGGGCCCTGCACGCGGCCAGCCAGGGCCGGTTCGACCGTGAGATCGTCCCGCTGGCAGGGGTCAGCGCCGACGAGGGCCCGCGCGCTGACACCACGCTGGAGAAGATGGCGACGCTGAAGACGCTGACCGAGGGCGGCCGGCTCACCGCGGCCGTCTGCAGCCAGATCTCCGACGGTGCGGCGGCCCTGCTCATCGCCTCGGAGCAGGGGGTACGGACACACGGGCTGACCCCGCGGGCCCGGATCCATCACGTGTCCGCCCGCGGCGCCGATCCGGTCTGGGTCCTCACCGCGCCGATCCCGGCGACTGAGTACGCGCTGGCCAAGACCGGGCAGTCCATCGATGACATCGACGTGGTCGAGATCAACGAGGCCTTCGCCAGCGTGGTGCAGGCCTGGCTGGCGGAGACCGGCGCCGACCCGGCCCGGGTCAACCCCAACGGCGGTGCGATCGCGCTCGGCCACCCGCTCGGCGCGTCCGGGGCCCGGCTGATGACCACGCTGCTGAACGAGCTCGAGCGGACCGGCGGCCGTTACGGCTTGCAGACCATGTGCGAGGGCGGCGGCCAGGCCAACGTCACCATCATCGAGCGCGTCTAGCCGCGCGCCCGGGGCAGCCCGAGCACCCGCTCGGCGATGATGTTGCGCTGGATGTTGTCGGTGCCGCCGGCGATCGACAACGCGGGGGCGAAGAGCTCGCCGTACGCCCACAGGCCGCCGTCGGCCTCGGCTGGATCCCAGGCCACCGCGTCGAGTCCGCCCGCCTCCAGGGCGAGGGCTGCGATCTGCCGGGCGAGCCGCCCGGCCGCGACCTTGCCCACTGAGGGGAACGAGCCGGGATCTTGCCCCGACCGGGTGCCCGCCGCGATTCGTTCCGCCAGCAGGTCCAGGCCGAGCTGGCCGACCCGGGCCTGCGCCAGCTGGCGCCGGATCACCGGATCCTGCCCGCGGCCGCGCTCGCGGATCAGCGCGGTGACGGCGGCCAGCGTGACCGGCGAGCTGAAGGGGCTGCCCGACAGCGCCGCCCGCTCGTTCATGAGCATGAGCCGCGCGGCGTTCCAGCCCTGGTTCACCGGGCCGACCACGCTGGAGTCCGGGATGCGGACCTGATCCAGGAAGACCTCGTTGAACTCCTCGCCGCCGGTGATCTGCCGCAGCGGGCGGACGCTCACCCCGGGCGCGCGCATGTCCGTGACGAACATAGTGATTCCCTGGTGCCGGGGCGCGGCCGGGTCGGTGCGGGCCAGCAGCAGCCCGAAGTCGCAATGCTGGGCGAACGTGGTCCAGAGTTTCTGGCCGCTGATCACCCAGCTGTCGCCGTCCCGCTCCGCCGCGGTGATCAGCGACGCCAGGTCCGATCCCGCGCCAGGCTCGGAGAACAGCTGGCACCATAGCTCCTCGCCGCGCAGCATCGGGAGCAGGTAGCGATCGCGCTGTCCGGCGGAGCCGAGCGCCAGCAGGACGGGGGCGCACATGCCGAGGCCGATCGTGAAGACATCGCCGAACGTGTCATAGCCGCGGGCCGCCGCCGCGAACGCGTCCAGGTAGTCCCGGCCCAGCGCCCGGCCGTCGTACTCAGCGGGCCAGCCCAGCCCCGCCAGGCCCGCTTCGGCCAGGTGGCGCTGATAGGTCCGGGCGTCGCGGATACGCGCGCCGAGGTCGTCCGGCCGCTGCAGGCCGGGCCTCTTGCGGGTTCCGTGCCGCGCGAACCAGGACGTCACGCCGTCACGGAACGCGGCTACCTCGAGCTCATCAGCCCCGGTACTGCTGCCAGGCCGCGTGCGCAGATCCGCGGCGGCCGCCCGCTCGGCGTGCCAGCCGATGTCGCCGAACAGGACCGCGCTGGTCCTGGCCCGCCGGAAGTACAGGTGCGCGTCGTGCTCCCAGGTGAAGCCGATACCTCCGTGAATCCGGATGGTCTCGCTGGTCAGCTGTTCGAACATCGTCGAGCAGGCGATCTTCGCCGCGCTGGCCGCGGGAGCCAGTTCCGCCAGCGGTGCCCCGCCGGCCGCCAGCCGGACAGCGTGCTGCTGCACCGACCTGGCCAGCTCGAGCTCGATCAGCATGTCCGCCAGCGCGTGCGACACCGCCTGGAACGACCCGATGGGACGGCCGAACTGGACCCGGTTCCTGGCGTAGTCAACCGACATCTCGAGCACCCGTTCCGCGCCGCCGACCTGCTCGCAGGCGAGCAGGACCGCGGCTAGCGCGCCGACCCGCTCGGCCCAGCCGTCAGGCACGCTCAGCGGCCGGGCCGCTCCGGCCGGGAAGCTGACGTGGCCCAGGCCGCGGGTCAGGTCGATGCCGTCCAGCGGGGTCACCGTCACGCCGGGATCGCCCAGGCCGACGATCGCGCCGCCGCCCGGGCCGGCCAGCAGCAAGTGAGTCGCCGCCGTGGCGTCGGGGACATGGCGCGCGGTCACGGCGCCATCGGGCGCGATGTCCGGCGAGCCGACGTGCACGGCTACCACCTGCTCACCGGCCGCGATGCCGCGAAGCAGGGCGGCGGTGTGATCGTCAGGGCGGGCCCGTTCCAGGGCCAGCGAGGCCAGCGTGGTGACCAGGTACGGCGAAGGCAGGCTGGTCCGGCCGATCTCCTCCAGCACCACCGCGAGCTCGGTGACGCCGTAGCCGCTGCCCGCGTAATCGGCGGCCACGGCCAGCCCGGTCAGGCCGAGTTCCCCGGACAGCCGGGACCACAGCGCGCGATCAAACGGCTCGGGGCCCGCGATCGTGGCGCGGACGGCCGGGCTGTCCGCCGCCCGGCCGAGCAGCTTCCGCACGCTCGCTCGCAGCTCGTCATGCTCCGGACCGTAGAGAGACATATTTTTTACGTTAGCATCAAAAATTGATCCGCTCCGAGCCAGCTGGGCCGCCGGAAACGGCCATAGACTGCGATTTATGTACCCAGGCACGTACGCGGCGCAGACGCCGGACCGGGCCGCGGCGGTCATGACCGGGACCGGCGAGTCGCTCAGCTACGCCGAGCTCGAGCGGCGCTCGGTCCAGCTGGCGCACGTGCTGCACGACGCCGGGCTGCGCCCGGGCGACGTGGTGGCGCTGCTGACCGAGAACA
>PMOU01000246.1 GCA_003161205.1 Actinomycetota bacterium
CCCCCCCCCCCCCCCCCCCCCCCCCCCCCCCCGCGACCGGACGCGCCGCCGCCGTCCGCCGGTCAGGCCGCCGGTCAGTCCGCGGGTCAGGCCGCTGGTGCCGGGTCCGGTGCGGGTTCCGGTGCCGGCGCCGGCTTCGCGGACGAGCCCGCCGCCTCCGCTGGCGGATCGAGCCGCAGTACTGTCACGTAAGACGTCACCACCGCCACGATGACCAGCGGCATGATCGCCACGCCGTCGGAGAACAGCATCAGGCAGGCCAGCAGCACGGCGGTGAATGGCAGCCGCAGCATGCCGGCGGTCATCGCCCCGATGCCCATCCCGACCGCGGCGACGAGCGGCAGCCCCGGCAGATGCGACAGCGCCGCGCCGCCGACCGCGCCGACGAAGATGGACGGGAAGATCGGGCCGCCGCGAAAACTGCTCAGCGACGCGCTGTAGGCCAGTGCCTTCATGGCCAGCAGCAGGAGCAGCGCACCGAGACTGTAGGCCGCGGTGTGCAGCACGAACGGCCCGAGCGCGGTCTGGCCGGAGAACAGCACCTTGTTGGTGCCCTTGCCGGTGACCTGGCTGAATAGCACCGCAGTGCCGGCGACGAACAGGCCGACCACCGGCGTCCACAGCAGCGCCTGGCGCTGCACCACGCCGCGGAGCGCGAGTGCGCCGCGGTGGATGCCGACACTGAGCACGGCCCCGGCGAGACCGATCACGATGGCGTAGCCGAACTCGGCCGGCGTCGGGTGGCCCACGTGCGGCAGGCCGGGAATGGCGAGCGAGAACGTCCCGAGTCCGGTCCAGTGGCCAAGGCCGATGAACACCAGCGCCCCGATGCCCGACGCCAGCAGCCCGGGCACCAGCACGAGCTCCATCGTCGGGCCGCCCAGCCCGCCGGCCTCCATCAGCAGGAACGCCCCGACGATGGGCGAGCCGAGCAGCGTGCTCACGGACGCGAAGCTGCCGGTGGCCGCGAGCACGGACTGCACCTGCTCGGCGTTGGCGGCACGGACCCGGCTGACGGCCCAGGCACCGAGCCCGCCGCCGAGCGCGATCAGCGGCGCCTCCGGCCCGAGGACGACGCCGAGACTCAGGGTCGCCAGGGCGGCGAGCAGCACTCCTGGCAGCTGGGCGGGCGTGGGTGCGCCGCCGCCCGGCTTGAACCCGTCGGCCGGCGAATGCCCGCCCTTGCCGGGCAGGAACGCGATGACCGGCGCGACCAGCAGGCCGGCCACCGCCAGGACGGGAAGCGGCCACCACGGTGGCTCGCCGTGAAAGCCGAGCCCGTTGGGAAGATGGGTGAAGATCTGGGGCTGCAGGTAGGCGACGAGCGCAAGGAACCCGTACGCCGCGGCGGAGATCGGCACACCGAGGATCGCGGCGAGGATCAGCAATCGCAGATAGCTCTTGCTCCGCAACAGCACTTGTGGATCTTGTGGCGTCGTCATCACGATCATCGTGCGCGGTGGCCCCGGATCCCGCATCACCCGCAGCGGGGGATGCCGCCTGAGTCCACCGGGCTATCGTCGGCGGTGACGCCTGAACCGCAAACGCTGGACGAAGCAGAACCGGGCCGACCTGGGCCGGGATAGTCCACGGCCGGGCTAGACCACAAAGGACGGGAGACGCACGTGGAACTCGTGGANNNGCCTCCAACAACGATGTCGTGATCGAGCGCGGGAACCTCCGGTTCGTCGCGCACGTCCCCGATCAGGTCCATCTGAAAGTGGAATTTGAGGTCGAGGATGACGGCACCGAGCTTGAGATCGAGCTGACCTGGTAGTCACCTGCCTACCGGGCGAGGACGACCTCGGTGTCCTCGTCCTGGTGCGCCGGCCTGCTCTTGTCGGTGACCGGGGCGAGCCGGCCATCGGCCCTGATCACGAAGAGCACCTCGGCTGCGGCAGGCAGCGGATCGCAGCCGCGCCGGGACATGATGCGCGCCCCGCTCCGGTATCGCTGGATGACGGCGTCCCCGGTCAGCTCCGCGCCGAACAGGGCTTCACCGCCCGTAAAGGGCGCGACGACCCCATGGCCCGGCTGCCGGGGCCGCAGCCGGTAGACGGGCCCGTCGACGTTGTCCCGCAGAATCGTCGAGGCAAGCGCGTTGAAATCGTCCTCGCTGGTGAGCAGGAGAACCATGGTGATCCCCTCGAGCAGCGCACCTTCGATCGCGGCCGCGAGGAGTTCACCGGTGGCCAGTTCGAGCCCCGCGTCCCTGATCTGGCCGCGCTGCGTTTCTGCGCCGGCCCACATCAGCACGGGCAGCCCCGCTGATTGAAGAGCCGTGCCGAGCTCGATCACCCAGGGATCACCGCCGACAAGAAGCGGCCGCGTCCGCGCGGGGCGGGTGACGCCGAGCCGCCTGGCGACCGGTACGGCGGTCAGGCTGTACAGCGTCACCGTCAGCACGATCACCAGGAAGGTGACCGGCAGGATCTTCTGCGCGCCGCCGACATGCTGGGCGGACAGGGCGGGCGCGAACGTCGACGCGGTGGCGGCGGCGATGATCCCGCGCGGGGCCATCCAGCCGACGAAGCCGCGTTCACCCCGGTTCAGGTCGGTCCGCAGCGTTGCCGCCCAGGCCACCAGCGGGCGGGCCACCAGGACCAGAACGGCGACCAGGCCCAAGGTCGGCAGGATCAGATGGCGGATGGACGCGGGGGTGACGGTGGCCGAGATGGAGATGAACAGCAGGCCGATGATCAGCTGGACCAGCGTCTCGAGGAACGGCCGGCGGGCGGGGATGTCAAAACCGCGCAGGTTGGCCGCGGCGAGGCCCATGATGATCGCGGCGATCAGCCCGGTATCGTCGCGCAGCACATCGCAGGCCGCGGCCACCGCGATCACCGCGGCCAGCTGCGCCGTGGTGCCGAGTACCTCACCGAGCCGGAGCACGCGCAGCAAGACGACGAGCAGCAAGATGCCGACGGCGCCCCCGGCCGCGCCGACGCCGATGCTGGCCAGGAACTGCCCGATCTGGGCGCCGGAGCCACGGTGCGTCCCCGACACGATGCCGTGGAATATAACCGCCCCGAGGATGGCGCCGACCGGGTCGATCAGCGACCCCTCCCAGGCCAGGATCCGCTGGACTCGCTCGCTGGGCCGGACGAAGGCGAGCAGCGGGCCTACCACGGTGGGGCCGGAGACGACCAGGATGGCCCCGGTCATCAGCGCCGCCTCCTCGGGCATGCCCAGCAGCACCAGCGCCATGCAGGTGGCCAGCGAGATCGTGATCGGGACGCCGAGGGCGATCAGCCGCCAGACCACGCGGCGCGGGTGCCCGGTCAGCTTCCCCAGTTCGAGCCCGAGGCCCGCGTCGTAGAGGATCACGGCGACCGCGAGCGACACCATCGG
>PMOU01000218.1 GCA_003161205.1 Actinomycetota bacterium
GCGGCCTGCACTGACGGCGGCCTTCGCGAGAGAGGACTTCGGAATGGGTGAGCTTGTCCGGCTGGAGGTCGCGGACGGCATCGGCACGATCCGCCTGACCCGGCCGCCCGTCAACGCGCTGAACGACCAGCTGACCGGTGAGCTCGCGGATGTCGCCCGCGCCGCGGCGGCCTCGGACGAGGTCCGCGCGGTGATCATCTACGGCGGCGAGAAGGTCTTCGCCGCGGGCGCCGACATCACCGAGATGGCCGAGGCGGGCTACCCCGAGATGGCCCTGCGTGCGGGCAAGCTGCAGGAGGTCATGGCGCTGATCGCCGGGATCCCCAAGCCCGTGGTGGCCGCCATCACCGGCTACGCCCTCGGCGGCGGCCTCGAACTCGCGCTGAGCGCCGACTTCCGGATCGCGGGCGAGAGCGCCCGGCTCGGCCAGCCCGAGATCCTGCTCGGGATCATTCCCGGCGCCGGCGGCACCCAGCGCCTGCCGCGCCTGGTCGGCCCGGCTAAGGCCAAGGACCTCGTCTTCTCCGGCCGGATGGTCAAGGCCGCGGAAGCGCACACCATCGGCCTCGTCGACCAGGTCGCGCCCGATGACGCGGTGTACCAAGCCGCNNGAGCGCGTCCAGTTCGCCGCCCTGTTCGCCACCGAGGATCAGCGCGCCGGCATGCGCAGTTTCCTGGAAAACGGCCCCGGCAAAGCCACCTTCACCGGCCGCTAACCCGCCCCGGCCATCATCGTGGACAGCTACGCCGGTCATAGCAAGCTAGCTGTCCACGATCATTGAAAGTCAGCTTCCGGCGACCAGTTTGCGGAGGGCTTGGGCGGCTTCGGCGTTCTGGCCGGCGTACTGCACGAGGGCGTTGGCCAATTGCGCGGCCCATTCCCCGACCGGTACCGTCTGCCGGGACAGCACCACGCCCCGCACGGCCCGGCAGATCTCGGTGACCGGCTGGCCGTTGCGCACGGCCAGCGTCATCTGCAGTTCCCCGAGCTTGGCCACGATCTTGGAGATCTCGCCGGGGCGNNGTCCGTGCTGTCGGCGCGCAGCGCGGCGGTGACCATATCCAGCGAGAGGGCGTCATCAGGTACCGCGAGCGCATCGTCATGCTCAGTCATTGATCAGCCCCACAGATAGCGATGCATGTGATTCTAGTGCGCCCGCCTCCGCCCCGCTCCGGCCCGAGTCCCGCTCCCGCCCCAGACGCGGACCGTACGCGCCCGATCCGTTACAAAGAGGCAACTCCCCGATCTCTCCACAAGGTGGCATCTGTTTCGTACTCTGGATGACGCGATGCCTGCCACCGAACGACTGCCGGGGACTCTCGGCCCGTATCGCCTTATGGACCGCCTCGGGGAAGGCGGCATGGGGGTGGTTCACCTCGCCCGCGATCCGGACGGCCGCCTGGTCGCCGTCAAGGTGCTCCATCCGCTGGGCACCGAGGGCCCCAACGCCCGCCGCCGCCTGGCCCGCGAGGTCGAGACCATGCGCCGGGTCCGCAACCCGTACGTCGCCGAGGTCCTCGACGCCGACGTGACCGGCGAGTTTCCCTATATCGTGACGCGGTTTGTGGCCGGGCCCACGCTGGAGGAGATGGTGCGCAATCGCGGCCCGCTGCCCGGCCCCGGCCTGCGCAGGCTCGCCTACGGGACGGCGGAGGCGCTGACCGCGATCCACGCGGCGGGTGTGGTGCACCGCGACCTGAAGCCCGGCAACGTGATGCTGGCCGAGAACCGCCCGATCGTGATCGACTTCGGCATCGCCCAGGCCGGCGACTCGACCCGGCTGACCCAGACCGGCCTGGTCATGGGCACGCCCGGCTACCTGGCGCCCGAGGTAATCGAGGGACAGCCGAGCAGCCCCGCCTCTGACGTGCACTGCTGGGGCTCGACGATGGTGTTCGCGGCCACCGGCCACCTGCCGTTCGGCGGCGGTAGCTACGAGTCGGTCTTCTACCGCATCCTGTCGGGGAACGCCGATCTCACCGGGGTCCCGGCGCCGCTCATGCCGCTCATCTCCGCCGCGCTGGCCAGGGATCCCGCCCAGCGGCCGCCCGCCAGCTGGCTCAGCGCCCAGGCGGACGCCCTGGAAGGGTCGGCGGCCGCGATCGGTCCCCGCCCGACGGCCGTCTACACCGCCCCGCCTGACCAGGCCCCGGCCCCCTGGCCAGCGGTTCCGGCCGCGGCCCCCTGGCAGGCGGCCGCAGACCTCGCCGATCTCCTGCCGCCAGTCAGCGAGCCGCCCACCCAAGAACCCCAGAAAAATCAGGAACCGCAAAAACCCCGTAAAGGTTCGCCCTGGCCCCAGGATCAGCTGCAGCAGTACCAGCGTCAGAAAGAGCTGCAGCGCCAAGACCAGCAGCAAGCCAGCCGGCGATCCCAAAGCCCGAACGAGCCGAACCAGCCGAACCAGCCGGACCGGGACGCCCAAGGACCCTATGGCCCGGCCGGGCCCGCGCCTATCCGGCCCGCCCGGAACCCGAACCCCCGCCCCCCGGCCCGCCCGAACACGATGGCCGGACTGGCCGTCATGGTCGCGGCCATCGCGCTGACCGTGGTGCTTCCGGTGGCCGGGCTGATCCTCAGCCTGGCCATGATCACCTTGCTCCGGGCGGCGGACCGGGCCCAGAGCACGCTGGCGGCGCGCCGGTCGGTGCGCGGCCCGAGAGCCAGTGACCTGCTGGTGGTGCTGATCATGGCGCCGCTGACGGTGGCCAGGGCGCTGCTGACTGAGGCGCTGATGGCACCGCTCGCGCTTATCGCCGGCGCCGTCGTGTACGGCGCCACGGTCGTGGCGACGCACAGCGCGGACACGCCGCGGGCGGGGGCGTACGCCGCCGCGGCCGTGGTGGCCTGGTACGGCATCGGCCCGGGGTCAGGCAAGCCGCGTCGCCAGCTGAACCGGATGGCAGGCGTGCTGGCCCGGACCCGGACGTCCGCGGCGGTGACCGCACTGGTGGTGTGGGGACTGGCCGCCGCGGCCGTCTTGTTCGCGTCCTCGCAGGCCCCGTACTACTGGCCCGCGGTGGCGCCGCACCTGCCCGCGCTGCACGGCGCGATCACCTCAGCGGCCAACTGGCTGCTCAAGTACGCGCACGGTTAACACCTCGCCGGGATCGGCCGGGGTCGGCGTGAGCGGCGGCGTGAGCGGCGGCTTGAGCGGCATCGGCTTGACTAGGCCGAGCGCGACGACCTCGTTCGCGAGCCTGGTCCGCCGGTTCGGTCCCTCGGATATCCGGAACTTCTGGTAGAGCCGCAGCAGGTGCTGCTTGACCGCTGCTTCGGTCACCACCAGGTCGGTGGCGATCTCGTGCGCCGTGGCGGGGGTGGCGAAGGCCTCGTCGGACAGCGCGGGGCGGCACAGGGAGGTCAGCACGTCGACCTCACGACGGGTGAGCTCGGGCACCGCCGAACGGCGCAGCTCGACGTCCGCGGTGATCTCCTCGGGCGGGATCCCGCCCATCCGGCCGCGGGCCGTGCCGAAGCTGAGCACGTCGCCCTCGTCGAGCACCCTGCGGGCGATGGGACGACCGTTAACTCTGGTTCCGTTCCGTGATAAACCGAGGTCGACGACGTAGACGTAGGGTCCGCGACGGATGAGCTCGGCGTGCAGTCGCGAGACGCTGGGGTCGTCGAGTCGGATATCAACCCCCTGGCCCCGGCCGACGGTTGTCACCTCGTCGCGTAGCGGGAAAACCTGGCCGCTCTCCTCGATGCGGAGGAACGGTGTATCCACGCAGGGGTTCCCTTCTGTCGAGGTCGTCATGGATATCTAACCATCGGGCTACCCCCCGTGTCATTAGTCCCACTCTGAGATTGCCTGCCGATACGGGGTACTGCGTGGCAACGCCCCGGCTTCGCGCCGGTAAACTTCCCAGCGGAAAGCCGGGAGGCACGTGCATGGCGAATACGCCGGCGAAGGCTGGCTCGAGCAGGGAACAGGCCGCGGCCGTCCCTGGAGCGATGGCAACCCCTGGCGCGACCCCCGCGCCCCGGACCGCCGCCGCGACCCAAACCGCAACTGCGCCCCGGACCGCATCCGCGCCCCGCGCGGCGGCCGGACACCGGGCCGCCCGCCCGGCCGATTCCGGGTCGGCCGTGCTGGCCTGGGTGCCGTACCTGATCGTGCTGGCCGGCGTCGCCGCCGGCGTGACGCTGGCCTTCAACGCCTCGCGGGACGCGGGCCGGGGCGCTGGCCTGGTGGGATGCTCGCTGCTGGTCGCGGGGCTGGCCCGGCTGATCCTGCCGTCGCGGTACGCGAGGATCCTGTCCTCGCGCGGAAAAACGTCCGACGTGCTGGCGTTCGCGGCGTTCGGCGCCGCGGTGCTCGCCGTCGCGCTGTCGCTGCCATGAGCAGCTGTCGATAAGGAGAGAAATGGCGAAGATCAAGGTAGCGAACCCCGTCGTCGAACTCGACGGGGACGAGATGACCAGGATCATCTGGCAGAACATCAAGGACGAGCTGATCCTGCCCTACCTGGACGTCGAGCTCGAGTACTACGACCTGGGCATCGAGTACCGCGACGCGACCGATGACCAGGTGACGATCGACGCGGCGCACGCCATCCAGCGGCACGGCGTGGGTGTGAAATGCGCCACGATCACGCCGGATGAGACGCGCGTCACCGAGTTCGGGCTGAAGAAGATGTGGCGGTCGCCGAACGGCACCATCCGCAACATCCTCGGCGGTGTCATCTTCCGCGAGCCGATCGTGATCTCGAACATTCCCCGGCTCGTGCCCAGCTGGACCAAGCCCATCGTCATCGGCCGCCACGCGCACGCCNNTACAAGGCCAGCGACTTCGTGGTCCCCGGGCCGGGCACGGTGACGATCACCTACGTCCCCGAGGACGGCAGCAACGAGCCCATCGAGATGGAAGTCGCCCGGTTCACCGGCGGCGGCGTCGCGATGGCGATGTACAACTTCGACGACTCGATCCGCGATTTCGCCCGGGCCACGATGCGCTATGCCCTGAACCGGAAATTCCCGCTCTACCTGTCCACCAAGAATACGATCCTGAAGGCCTACGACGGCCGTTTCAAGGACATTTTCGCGGAGATCTTCGAGTCCGAATTCAAGGCGGAATTCGAGGCGGCCGGGATCACCTATGAGCACCGGCTGATCGATGACATGGTGGCCCAGGTGCTCAAGTGGGACGGCGGCATCGTCTGGGCCTGCAAGAACTACGACGGCGACGTGCAGTCCGACGTGGTGGCCCAGGGCTACGGCTCGCTCGGCCTGATGACCAGCGTGCTGATGACCCCGGACGGCCGCACGGTCGAGGCCGAAGCCGCCCACGGCACCGTGACCAGGCATTACCGCCAGCACCAGGCGGGCAACCCCACCTCGACCAACCCGGTCGCGTCGATCTTCGCCTGGACCAGGGGCCTGGCTCACCGCGGCCAGCTCGACAACACCCCCGAGGTCACCGGGTTCGCCCGCACCCTCGAGGAGGTCTGCATACAGACCATCGAGAATGGCGAGATGACCAAAGACCTCGCCTTGCTCGTCAGCAAGGAAACCCCGTTCCTGAACAC
>PMOU01000619.1 GCA_003161205.1 Actinomycetota bacterium
CGGGCGGGCCGGGATGCGCCCGGAGGACCCGGAGCCGCAGGCCGCGGCCACCGCCCTGCTCGGCCTGTGGCGCATCCAGTACCGCGCCCTGCCGAGATACCTCGACGGCACCCGCACGCCCGCCCAGGTCCGCGAGGCGGTGACCGCCGATGTCCACCGGGCCGCCCGCCTCATCAGCGGCGGGCTGGACTCCTTCCCGCTCCTCCCGCCGCAAGAAGGCGCGGCGGGGTGCGGGTAATCAATGACTTTGCCATTTTGCCTTAGCAGGATGACAGATATGGGAATTTCCGCGTTCCTCACGAAACATTCGCAAGCGGTAGCAGACGGCCCGTTCGGGATATTTGAATTCTCTTTTCCGAACGGGCAGTAGTGCTGCCCTCAGCTCGAAGATCCCTGGTAAACGGCGTGTCGCCGATAATGTCCTGCCGGTGAATGCTGGGTTAAGAATTGCCGCAGCAGGCGGTTGCGCGCCGGGCCGCCGGTAGCGTGAGCTGGTGACAAGCTTCGGCGCCCAGGCGCATTCCTCTCCCGTTCCGGACAATGACGACTATCGGCAACTGGCGAACCTCCGTGATGTGGCGGGGCTGCGCCTGGCCGGCGGCGGGCTCGTCCCGGCCGGGGTCCTCTACCGCAGCGACGCGCCCTATCCAGGCGACGCGGTGCCCGGGACCGTCCCGCACTGGCCGCCGGCGACCGTGATCGATCTCCGCTCGACGGGTGAGGCCGCGGCCAGGTACCGCTGGCCGGCCGGGGTGACCGTGCATCACGTCCCGCTGATGCGCCAGGCCGCGGTGGTCGGCACGGACGACAGTGCGACACGACCGGGCCGGCCGCTGCCAGCCAGCCTGGCGGTGGTGTACCGCCGCATGCTGGACATGATCCCGCACCGGCTGGCAGCCCTGCCCGGCATGGCCGCGGATTCAGGTGGCCCGGTCCTCGTGCATTGCGCGGCCGGGAAGGACCGGACCGGCGTGGCCGTCGCCGTGCTGCTGCTCGTCGGCGGGGCCGAACCCGCCGACGTCATCGCCGACTACACCGCCAGCGCGCCGAACATGGCCGCCCTGCTCGAGCGGCTGAACGCACTCGGGCGATCGCTGCCCGCCGACCTCGACGCCACCTCCGAATTGCTGGGCGCGCCGGCTAAGGCGATCAACGTGGTCGTCGACCGGCTCACGGGCTGGAGCGGCGGACCGCAGGCGTGGGCGCAGGCCCACGGTGCCTCGGCCAGCAGCCTCCGGCGCTGGCAAGAACGCCTGGCCGCCGGACCGGCCCGGCCGTAGCGGGACAAGCGTAAGACGGAGATCACGGACACGTTTTCGTCGCCGATGTTGGCGGTGTAGACGGCGCCGGTCAGCGGGTTGACCGCGATCCCGACCGGGCCGTTACCGACCGCGATGGTGGCGGTGACCTCGTGGGTCTGGCCGCAGATCACCGAGACGGTGCCGTTTTTGACGTTGGTGACGTAGACGGCGCCGGTCGGCGGGTTCACCGCGACCCCGATCGGGCCGTTACCGACCACGATGGTGGCGGTGACCGCGTGGGTCCGCCCGCAGATCACCGACACGGTGCCGTCGGAGAAGTCGGTGACATAAACATCACCGGTCAGCTGGCTGACGGCCACCCCGATCAGGCTGGTGCCGACGACGATGGTGGCGATGACCTCGTGGGTCTGGCCGCTGATCACCGACACGGTGCCGTCGGAGAAATTGGTGACATAGACATCACCGGTCAGCTGGCTGACCGCCACCCCGTACGGGCTGGTGCCGACACCGATGGTGGCGATGACCTTGTGGCTCTGCCCGCTGATCACCGACACGGTGCCGTCGGAGAAATTGGTGACATAGACATCACCGGTGAGCGGGTTGACCGCCACCGCTATCGGGAGGCAGCCGACGCCGATGGTGGCACTGACCGCGTGAGTCTGGCCGCTGATCACCGACACGGCACCGTCATCAAAGTTGGTGACATAGACATCGCCGGTCAGCGGGTTGACCGCCATCCCTTGCGGGTTGCCGACCGCGATGGTGGCACTGACCGCGCTGGCCTGCCCGCTGATCACCGACACGGTGTTATCTAGCTGGCTGGCGATGTAGACGGAGCCGGTCAGCGGGTTGACGGCGACCGCATCCGACTCACCGCCCACCGCGATGGTGGTAGTAATCACGTGAGCCGCGGTCGGGACGGCCCGGTCCAGGATCATGGCGCCGCTCGTACCAGTCGGCCCACTTCTGCGGCTATATGTCATGACCCCGGTTCCTTCCATTCGTCGTGCAGGCAGTTATCTGAGCTGCGTTGCCTGCACTGCGTTGCCTGCACTGCGTTGCCTGCACTGCGTTGCCTGCGTTGGCGGCCGGGGTCTAGAGCCGACGTACTACCTCTAATGATCCCCCGACACGGCGGTCCGTCAAGCCTTTGAGGGGTTACGTCTGTCCCTATTGGGAAGTTCGTCCTCGGCCCGGCTGAGTAGAGTGAGACTACAGAAACTCGTGTCGGCGATGCGCGCGGGGAGGGGCGGTGGACAGCGGGACGTCAAGGGCGGTGGCGGTCGTATCGGGCGGCGGGACCGGCATCGGGCGGGCCGCGGCCGCGGCGCTGGCGGCGGACGGGATGGACGTGGTGATCCTCGGCCGCCGGGCGGAGGTGCTGCAGGCCGCGGCCGAGGAGGTCAACCGGGATCGGCAGGACGGGATCGGCGAGCTCAGCTGGCTGCGGGCCGACGTGAGCGACCCGGCGCAGACGGCCGAAGCGGTCGAGGCGATCAGGCGGCGGCACCCGGTCGTCGATGTCGTGGTGAACAACGCGGGGGGTTCCGTGCGGGCCGGCGCGGACCTGGGTGAGCTGGCGGCCACCTGGCTGGAGGCGTACCGGAAGAATGTGATCAGCGCGGTGCTGCTCACCACCGCGCTGCTGCCGATGGTGCGGCGGCCGGGCGGCCGGGTGATCATCGTCGGCTCGCGGGCGGCCGCGACCGGCGGGGCCAGCCCGCCCTACGTGGCGGCCAAGGCGGCGCTCACGGGGTGGGTGCTCGCCCTGGCCGGGCAGCTGGGCCCGGCGGGAATCACGGCCAACGTCGTGGCCCCGGGTTACACGGCCGGGACCGAGCTGCTGACCGGGCGGATGCCGGCCGAGCGGCACGAGCGGATCGTGGCGGGCATCGCGGCGGGCCGGGCGGCCCAGCCGCCGGAGATCGCGGCGGTGATCCGCTTCCTCGCCTCGCCGCAGGCCTCCTACGTCAGCGGGCAGGTGCTCAGCGTGGACGGCGGCGTCCGGCCCGCCGGCTAACCGGGCGCAGACGACGCCAGGCCTAGCGGCTGACCGCGGCTTGCAGCCGGCTCAGCAGCGCGGGGCGGGCCGTGACCAGGGAGGGGCCGTACCAGGTCAGGTCGCGGCCCTGGACCAGGGCGACCTGGTGGTCCGGGAACATCTCCGGACCGTCGACGGCGCTGAACGGATACGGCTCGTCGGGGAGGACGATGAGCGACGGCCGGCGGGCGGCAAGCTCCGCCAGGTCGACGCGGGGGTAGCGGCCGGCCTGGTCGGCGCGGGGGTAGCGGCCGGCCTGGTCGGCGTAGACGTTGTCGAGCCCGAGCCGGCCGGCCAGGTCACCGGTGAACGTGCCCGGACCCACGACCATCCAGGGATCCCGCCAGATCGGGATGGCCGCCCGGATGCGGGGACCGGGGACGGGCTCGGACCATACCTGCTCGGCCCGGGCCAGCCAGGGCGGCTCGGGCCAGCCCAGCGCGACGCCGAACATCCGGCGCAGGGAAGCCAGCGCCTCCTCCAGGTCCCGGATCACCGTCACCCAGACGGTTACCCCGGCCGCGCGGAGGCGCTCCACGTCGACCCGGCGATTTTCTTCCTGGTTGGCCAGCACGATGTCGGGCCGGAGGGCGGCGATGGCGGCCAGGTCGGGATTCTTGGTCCCGCGGACCCGGGCCACGTCCAGGTCGGCGGGATGGGTGCACCAGGTGGTGGCGCCGACCAGGGCTCCCGGCCGGGTCACCGCCACCGACTCGGTCAGGGACGGCACCAGGGAGACCACCCGGCGGGCGGGCCGGGTCAGCCGGACCAGGTGGCCGAGATCATCACCCGGCGGGACGGGACCGGTCATCGCCCGGCGGTCAGGCCCGCTCGGCTGACCCGGCTGACCCGGCCGGGCGGGCCGGGCGGGCCGGGCGGGCCGGGCGGCCGGCCGTCACGTCTGGGCCTGGTAGTCGTAGAAGCCGCGACCGCTCTTGCGGCCCAGCAGGCCGGCCTCGGTCATCCGGCGCAGCAGGGGCGGCGCGGCGTCGAGGGGCTCCTTGTGCTCCTCGTACATCGAGTCGGCGACCGCCTGGAGGGTGTCCAGGCCGATCAGGTCGGCGAGCCGGAGCGGTCCCATGGGGTGCGCGCAGCCCAGCGTCATGCCCAGGTCGATGTCGTCGGCGGTGGCGTGGCCGGCGTCGAGCATCCGGATGGCGGCCAGCAGGTACGGCACTAGCAGCGCGTTGACGACGAACCCGGACCGGTCCGGCGCCTTGATCACGGTCTTGCCCAGGGTCTTGGTGACCAGGTCGCCGGCCCGCTGGACCGCTTGCGGGCTGGTGAGCACGGACGGGATCACCTCGACCAGCCGCTGCACCGGCACGGGGTTGAAGAAGTGCAGGCCGAGCACCTGGGCGGGCCGGGTTGTGGCCTGGGCGACCTGGGCGATGGGGATCGAGGAGGTGTTGGTGGCCAGGATCGCCTCGGGTGACTCGACGGCCCGGTCCAGCTCGGCGAACAGCGCGGCTTTGACGCCGGGATTCTCCGTGGCGGCCTCGATGACCAGCTCGCGGTCGGCCAGGTCCGCCAGTCGGGTGGTGATCCGCAGCCGGGCCAGCGCGGCGTCCCGGTCCTCGGCGGTGAGCTTCCCGGCCCGGACCGCGCGGCCCAGCGAGACCTCGAGCCGGGCCCGCCCGGCCGCCGCGGCCGCGTCGTCGATCTCGCGAACGACGACGTCGAGCCCGGCCCGGGCACAGACCTCGGCGATGCCCGATCCCATCAGCCCGCAGCCTGCGACGCCGACTCGGGTGATTTCGCTCATGGAGTTCCCTTCTCAGACGTTCCGGCGATACTGACCACCGACTTCGAAGAATGCCTCGGTGATCTGCTGCAGGCTGCACACCCGCGCCGCGTCCATCAGGACCGCGAACACGTTGCCGCCTGAGCGGGCCGTTTCCTTCAGCGCGGCCAGGGCCGCGTGGGCTTCCTGGCGGTGCCGTTCGGTGAAATCATGAACCCTGGTCAGCTGGGACTTCTTCTCCTCCTCGGTGGCGCGGGCCAGCTCGGCGGGGGCGGCCACGGTGCCGGCCGGGTTGCGGAAGGTATTGACCCCGATCAGCGGCAGCGTGCCGTCGTGCTTGCGCTGCTCGTACAGCATGGACTCGTCCTGGATCCGGCCGCGCTGGTAGCCGGTCTCCATCGCGCCGAGCACCCCGCCGCGGGCGCTGATCGCCTCGAACTCGGCCAGCACGGCCTCTTCCACCAGGTCGGTGAGCTCATCGACGATGAACGAGCCCTGCAGCGGGTTCTCGTTCATCGCCAGTCCCCACTCCCGGTTGATGATCAGCTGGATGGCCAGCGCGCGGCGCACCGACTCCTCACCGGGGGTGGTGACGGCCTCGTCGTAGGCGTTGGTGTGCAGGCTGTTGNNGTTGTCGTAGATGGCGCACAGCGCCTGCAGCGTGGTGCGGATGTCGTTGAACGCCATCTCCTGGGCGTGCAGGGAGCGGCCCGAGGTCTGCACGTGGTACTTGAGCTTCTGCGACCGCTCGTTCGCGCCGTAGCGGTCTCGCAGGGCGACCGCCCAGATCCGGCGGGCGACCCGGCCGATCACGGTGTACTCCGGGTCCATGCCGTTGGAGAAGAAGAACGACAGGTTCGGGGCGAAGTCGTCGATGGCCATGCCCCGGGCCAGGTAGGCCTCCACGTAGGTGAACCCGTTGGCCAGGGTGAAGGCGAGCTGGCTGATCGGGTTCGCGCCGGCCTCGGCGATGTGGTAGCCGGAGATCGACACCGAGTAGAAGTTGCGGACCTGGTTGGCGATGAACCACTCGGCGATGTCAGCCATCATCCGCAAGCTGAACTCGGTGGAGAAGATGCAGGTGTTCTGGCCCTGGTCCTCCTTGAGGATGTCGGCCTGCACGGTGCCCCGGACGGTGGCCAGCACCCGGGCCCGGATCCCGGCCGCCTCCTCGGGCGCCGGCGGGCGGCCGTGCGCGGCGGCGAAGACGTCGACCTGCTGGTCGATGGCGGTGTTGAGGAAATAGGCCAGGATGGCCGGCGCGGGCCCGTTGATCGTCATCGACACCGACGTGTTCGGCGCGATCAGGTCGAACCCGTCGTAGAGGGCCTTCATGTCCTCCAGCGTGGCGATGGACACCCCGGAGGTGCCGACCTTGCCGTACACGTCCGGGCTCTCCCCCGGGTCACGGCCGTACAGCGTCACCGAGTCGAACGCGGTGGACAGCCGGGTGGCCGGGTTCCCGGCCGACAGCAGCTTGAACCGGCGGTTGGTGCGGAACGGGTCACCCTCACCGGCGAACATCCGGGCCGGGTCCTCGCCCTCCCGCTTGAACGGGAACACCCCGGCGGTGAACGGGAAGAACCCCGGCAGGTTCTCCTCGCGCAGGAACCGCAGCAGGTCCCCGTGGTCGGCGTACCGCGGCAGCGCCACCCGCGGGATCATGCTCCCGGACAGCGATTCCCGCCGCAGCTCGGTGCGCAGCTCCCGGTCCCTGATCCGCACCACCTGCTCGGGCCCGGAGTAGGCGTCCACGACCGCGGGCCAGCCGGCCACCAGCGCCGCGCTTGGCGCCCCGACGTCGCGTTCAGCTTGCTCGAGGAGGGATGCCACGGCCCGTTCGGCATTATCTCCGGCAAGCTCAGCCCGGACGGCGGCGAGCCGTTGCACCCGGCGCACCGCCTGCGCCTGCCGGGCCGTGTCCGCGTGGTACCCGCGGATCGTCCCGGCGATCTCGGCCAGGTAGCCGGTGCGGGCCGGCGGGATGACCGAGATCGCGTCGGTGGAGGTCCGCCCGCTGGCCGCGGGCAGAACGCCGGGCGCCAGGGTGAGCCCGCGGGCGGCCAGCAGCCCGGCCAGGTGCTGGTACAGGGCGGTGACGCCGTTGTCGTTGAAGGTCGCCGCGCTGGTCCCGAACACCGGCATGTCCTGCGGCCGGGCCCCGAACGCCGACCGGTTGCGGATCAGCTGGCGGGACACGTCGCGCAGCGCGTCGGCGGCGCCGCGCCGCTCGAACTTGTTGATCGCCACCGCGTCGGCGAAGTCCAGCATGTCGATCTTTTCCAGCTGGGACGCGGCGCCGAACTCCGGGGTCATCACATACAGCGACACGTCGGCCAGCGGAACGACCGCGGCGTCGCCCTGCCCGATGCCCGGCGTCTCCAGGATCACCAGGTCATAGCCGGCCGCCTGGCAGGCGCCGATGATGGCCTCGATGCTTTCCGGCAGCTCGCGCGCCCCCCGGGTGGCCAGCGACCGGAAGAACACGTGGTCGCCGTACAGCGCGTTCATCCGGATCCGGTCCCCCAGCAGGGCCCCGCCGCCGCGCCGCCGGGTCGGGTCGACGGCCAGCACGGCGACCCGCAGCTTGTCCTGCTGGTCGGTGCGCAGCCGCCGGACCAGCTCATCGGTCAGCGAGGACTTGCCTGACCCGCCCGTCCCGGTGATGCCGAGTACGGGCACCGTCCGGGAGGCCGCGGCGGCGGCCAGCGCGGCCCGGTCCGCCTCCGGCAGGTGGCCGCCCTGCAGGCAGGTGATCGTCCGGGCCAGCGCGCGCCGGTCCCCGGCCAGCACCGCCTCCAGCGGGGCGGGCTCGGCGGCCAGATCGGTGTCACACTCGGCGATCAGCTCGTTGATCATCCCGGGCAGGCCGAGCCGCTGGCCGTCCTCGGGCGAGAAGATGCGTACCCCGGCGGCGGCCAGCCGGGCGATCTCGTCGGGGACGATGACGCCGCCGCCCCCGCCGAACAGCCGCACGTGCCCGGCCCCGGACTCCCGCAGCCGTTGGGACAGGTACTCGAAGTACTCGACGTGGCCGCCCTGGTAGGAGCTGATCGCCACGCCCTGGGCGTCCTCGTCCAGGACCGCGTCGACCACCTCACGGACCGACCGGTCGTGGCCGAGGTGGATCACCTCCGCGCCCTGGGCCTGCAGGATCCGCCGCATGATGTTGATGGCGGCGTCGTGGCCGTCGAACAGGGCGGCCGCGGTGACGAACCGCACCGGGTGCACCGGCACGTGGAGGTCGCCCGAGGCCGCGGAACCGGACATAACAGACCTCCCGTACCGGCGAGCCCGACGAGGCAAGGCACAGCCCAAGAACTTAGACGACCAATATTTGGAAGTTAAAGTAATTTGCGGGTCATGTCAAGGAGAAACTGGAGGGGAGCTCCGCAAACGCGCGCTCGCCGGCCGTGGCGGGCGCCGCGACGGGCCGGAATGCCCAGCTCGCAGTCGCACGCCGGTGTCACGTACGGTAGGTGGGTGCCCGACCCAGACCCGTTCGACCCCATTGCCGAAGCCCACCGCCAGTGGAGCGTCCGGTGGCCCGAGCACGCTGACCACATGGCGGCCGTGACCTCCGTCATGCGAGTGCAGCAGCTGCTGCTGGCCCGGATCGAGGCCATCCTCGCCCCGCACGGCCTGACCTTCGCCGCCTACGAGGCGCTTCGCCTGCTCGCCTTCACCCGGAGCGGGTCGATGCCGATGGGCAAGATGGGCGTGCGCCTGATGGTCCACCCGGCCTCGGTCACCAACGCCATCCGCCGGCTGGAACAGCGCGGGCTGGTCGAACGGCATACCCCGGCGCAGGACCGGCGGGTCGTCCTGGCCACGATCACCGATGGCGGCCGCGCCGTGGCGCGCGACGCCACCGCCGCCCTGAACCAGGCCGGCTTCGGCATCGCGGTCCTGTCCCCCGGCGAGACGGCCGAGCTCGCCTCCGTGCTGCGCCATGTCCGCATCGCGGTGGGCGACGTCGCGGACTCAGCCGGGCGCCGTAGCGCCGCACCGGCCGCCAGCTCGTTATACCGAGGCCGAACGGTCCGTGGTTCCTGCCGCCCGCCGGCTGAAACAGATGGGCAGGGCCTTGAACGAGTAGAACAGCAGCCCGTGGTTGCGCTCGACCGGCCGATCGGAGTCGAGCGCAAGGTCGTCGAGCCGGGTCAGCAGGCGCTCGAACGCGGTCACCAGTTCCTGCCGGGCTAGCGGCGCGCCCACGCAGGCGTGCGGGCCCTGCCCGAACGACAGGTGCCGCATGACGTGCTCGCGGGAGACGTCGAAGTCTTCGGGCGCGGCGAACGCCTCGTTATCGCGGTTGGCGGCGCCGTAGCGGACGTGCAGGATGGACCCGGCCGGGATCGGCACGCCGTGGAACTCGACGTCCCTGGTGGCCTTGCGGAACAGGCCCTGGACCGGGGCCAGCATGCGCAGCGACTCCTCAGCGAAGGTCTTGATCAGGCCCGGGTCGGCGCGGATCCGCCGCATCTGCTCCGGGTTCTCGATGAGCAGCCACATGGCGGAGGTGATCGCGTCGGCGGTCGTGATGTAGCCGCCGGTGATCAGCTGCTGCAGCAAGTTCTGCAGCTCGGGCATGGACAGCGGCCGCTCTTCCTCCTCCGATGCCGCGACCAGGGCCGAGATCAGGTCCCCGGTCGGGCGGGTCCGGCGGGACTGGAAGACGTCGGCGAGGTAGTGCTGCGCCTCGGCCTCGATATCGGCGTATCCGATCGCCGCGTCTTCGTCGGTGAGCAGGCCCTGAGCGGGCGCCAGCATGGCGTCGGCCCAGCGCCGGAACGTGCCGATCTCGCTCGCGGGCAGGCCCAGCTGCTCGCTGATGACGATACCCGGCAGCGGGAAGGCGAACTCGGACACGAACTCGCACCGGCCGCGGCCGGCGAAAGACTCGATGAGCTGGTCGCAGATGCGCTCCACGTCGGGGATCATCTGCCGGACCCGGCCGGGCGAGAACACCTTGTTGAGCAGCCGGCGGTACCGCGTGTGCTCAGGCGGGTCTGACTGGTGCAGGGTCGGGACATGCGGCCAGCCCTTCTCCGCCAGGCGCTCATGGAACAGCGCGCCGAGCCTGCGGGCCCGGCCACCAGATAGTTCCTCCAGGTCGAGCGTGTTGGAGAAGGTCTGCGGGTCGCGCAGGATCGTGCGCAGGTCCTCGTATCTGGTCAGCACGTAGAAGCCGGTGCTGGGCATCCGGAGCACCGGCTGATCTGCGCGCAGCTGCTGGTAATACGCGAACGGGTCACCCTGGACGGCTGGATCGAGGAGGAGTTCGGCGTCGGCGTCCGGAGCGCGCCGGGCCGCGCCGTCGTGGGCTGCTTCGTTCACCGCTCCATCATCCAACTCATTGATCCGAGGTAACACCCCTGAGGCGAAGAGTTACTGGAGTCGGTGTCAGCAACGAAACCTCGGCCGCGAAGGGTTACTGGAGTCAACGTCTGGGAGTTACACTCACCGTTGGCGACCGCATCGCCGCGGCCGTCCGCGCGTAGGAGATGCCCGTGGACCGATGCCAGAAATCCCCGCCGAGGCCCGATCGCCGCGGAGCGCCGGCATGACCGCGGGAGGTCCGCCCGGCAACGAGGACGAGGCACTCGGCATCATCGAGGCCGGTGAGGCCATCGGTATTCCCACCGTGACCCTGCTGCTCCAGGGCGCGGCCATGACGCTGGCCCAGCCGCGCGGCGTCGCGCGGGAGACGCGCCGGCTGGCCGCGGACACGATCCGCATCCTGGCCGGGAAGTCCGACCGCGCGCCGGGCAAGGGCGACCGCCGCTTCGCCGATCCCGCGTGGGCGCAGAACCCGGCGTTCCGCCGTCTGTGCCAGGAGTACCTGAGCCTGTGCGAATCGGTCGGCCACCTCGTCGACGATCTGGACGCCAGCCACCGCAGCTGGCAGGACGCCGAGCGGGCCCGGTTCGTGGCGAACATCGTGACCAGTGCGGCCGCGCCCACGAACTTCCTGCCGAGCAACCCCGCGGCCCTCAAGCGGGCCTTCGACACGGGCGGCTTGAGCGTGGCCCGCGGCGCCCGTCACTGGTGGCGTGACCTGCGCCAGAACGGGGGCATGCCGGCCCAGACCGATCGCGGCGCGTTCGAGGTCGGGACCGACCTGGCCGTCACACCCGGCGCGGTCGTCGATCGGGACGAGCTCGCCGAGGTCATCCAGTACACGCCGGCTACGGCCACGGTGCGCCGCCAGCCGGTGCTCATCATCCCGCCGCCGATCGGTCGCTACTATTTCCTCGACCTGCGCGCGGGCCGGAGTTTCGTGGAGTACGCGGTGAGCCGCGGTCTGCAGATCTTCATGCTCAGCTGGCGCAACCCGGGCCCGGAGCTGGGCGGCCTCGGCATGGAGGCGTACGCCGCCCGGATCCGGTCGGCGCTGGACGTGGTCAGCGAGATCTGCGACACCCCGGACCTGAGCACGATCGGCTTCTGCGCCGGCGGGATCTTGCTGTCCACCGTGCTCAACCACCTGGCCGCCACCGAGGCCGGCCGGGTCCGCGCGGCCTCGTTCGCGGTGACCCTGCTCGACTTCGACTCCCGGGCCGCCCTGGGCGCCTTCTCGGCGCCGCGCCTGCTTGAGCTGGCCGCCAAGAGGTCACGTCGCGCCGGGGTCATCACCGGGCAGCAGCTGGGCAACGTGTTCTCCTGGATGCGCCCCGACGACCTGGTGTTCAACTACTGGGTCAGCAACTACCTGATGGGGGATCCGCCGCCGGTCTTCGACATCCTGGCCTGGAACGCCGACAGCACCAACCTGCCCGCGCACCTGCACGCCGAGTTCCTGGACATTTTCAAGAACAACACGCTGTGCCAGCCCGGCGCCGTCGAGGTCCTTGGCGCCGGGGTGGACCTGAGCCGGATCACCATTCCCACCTTCGTGACCGGCGCAATCACCGATCACCTGACGCCGTGGAAGGGCTGCTACCGGACGACCGAGCTGGTCGGCGGCCCGTCGACCTTCGTGCTGAGCAACGCGGGCCACATCGCCAGCCTGGTGAACCCGCCGGGCAACCCGAAGGCCAGCTACTACGTCGGCGGCGAGGCCGGCGCCGGGCCGGACACCTGGTTCACGTCGGCCGCCAAGCGGGCCGGGACGTGGTGGGAGGTCTGGGCGGACTGGACCCTCGAGCGCTCCGGAGACGAGGTGCCCGCGCCGGCCGAGCTGGGCAGCGGCGCCCATCCGGCGCTGGTGCCCGCGCCCGGCTGGTACGTACGCGACCGGACGGCCTGAGTCCATCTCACCCGGCCAGGAAACCGCCGATGAGGTCGGCGCTGGCCTCGGGATGCTCCAGCAGCCACAGGTGGCCGCCACCCGGTATCAGCTCGAGCCGGGCGTGCGGGATCTGCCGGGCCAGCAGCTGAGCGTTCTGCACCGGGACCAGCGGGTCGGCCATGCCGCTGACCACCAGGGTCGGCACGGTGATCCGGTGCAGCCAGGGCAGGGAAGTCCACCAGCTGATCGCGTACAGCTGCAGGTAGCTGTCGATGAGGTTGGGCGAGTAGCCCAGCCAGCGCGCGAACTCGCGCTGCGCCGGGCCGGTACCGCGGCCCCACTCACCGCCGTAGACGACCGGCGCGATGCGGGTCAGGTAGGTCCGGGACAGGTACGGCCACGGCGAGCAGATCAGCGCCAGCACTCCCGGCGAGGGCAGCTGGCCGCCCAGGCCCGGTGAGGTCGAGGCCAGGGTGAGCCGGCGGACGCGCTGCGGCGCGAGGCGGGCCAGCTGCAGAGCCAGCGCCCCTCCCCAGGAGTAGCCGAGCACGTCGACCTGCGACTCGCCCAGGGCGTCGCACAGCTCGACGACGAGCTGGGCCAGCCCGGGCATCCGCAGCGGCCGGCCGAGCTGGCGCCAGCCGCCGACGGCGGGCTCGTCGAGCATGATCAGCCGGTGGCGCTGACTGAGCCGCCGGGCCAGCGGCCGCCAGGTCTGGAACCCGGCGCCGATGCCGTTGACCAGCAGCAGAGGCGGGCCGGACCCGGCCTCGGCGATGCGCAGGGTGGCACGGCCCAGGGCCACATCGCGGACCCGCGGCTGGTAATGCCGCGCAGCGGCGACCTGGGTCGGCAGGCCCAGCCCGGACGGCGGCACGGAGCTACGCCTACGTCCCGGCGCTGTCGGTGAACCCGGTCGAGACGCGGCTGAGCTTGGCCAGCTCGGTGCGGAACCGGCGCGGGCCCAGCGTACGGTACGGATCGGCCAGGCCCAGGTGGGAACGGACGCCCATCTCGTACAGGACGATCATCGCCACCCCGTTGACGTGCGCGTGAGCCCGGTCGCGGCCCGGGTCGAGCCGGCGGACAGCCTTGGTCGCCGAGCGGATCAGCCGCTTGCGCGTGTCGGTCCTGATGCGCTCGGCGGGCAGCGGCTCCTTCTCCGTGCTCAGGAAGAAGATCTTGGCCACCGGCCCGGAGCCCTCGATCGCGTCCAGCAGTTCCCCGGCCACGTTGTTCAGCGCGTCCGGCGTGTCGGCGGCGGCCAGCAGCCGCTCGACCATATCGATCCACCGGAGCGCGAAATTCTGGACGATCTCCTCGAGCAGCTGCTCCCGGGAGGAGAAATGGTAGTAAAAGGTCGCGGGGGTCATGCCCGCCCGCTCGACGATGTCCGAGACGGTAATAAATTCCCACGGCTCCAGCGAAAATAGCTCCACCGCCGCGTCAATAAGGTGGTGCCTGCGAGACGGCCGGTTCGCCGGTTTCCGCGGGCCTGCGTCGACCGTCATAGAATTTATAGTAACCGACCTTCTACCTGGGAAAAATGTGACTCCCGAACAAGACACCGGACAAGACAAGCGCCCCGCCCACCGGCCCTCCCGGCGCAAGGAGATCATCGAGGCCGCGACAAAGGCATTTTCCCGCGACGGCTACATGGAAGCCAGGATCGAGGACATCGCCCGGGCTGCCGGGGTCGCTCCGACGGCCATCTACTACCACTTCGGCGGCAAGGAGGAGCTCTTCACCCAGGCCTTGCGGGCCGCCATGGCGGGCTTCAGCGACCGGATCATCCTGGCCCGCCCGGACTTCGAGACACCCAACGTCGACGGCCTGCGCCAAGTGCTCGCCGCGGGCTGGGAGTTCTGGAGTACGCACCCGGACGAGGCCCGGCTGGTAGCGCGCTACTCAGAAGGCCCGACGCAGCACGCGGTCGAACTGCGCCGGGATTGGGAAGATCGGCACCTGCAGCGGGCTTACGACTACATGCCCGTGCTGCGCTCGTCCCGCGGCACGCGCAAGGCCCGCGAGCAGCACGCGGCGCACACCATGGCGATCCGGGTGATGCTGGATGTCATCCTCACCACGCAGGCGACGGTGCTCGAGGGCCCGATAACCCGGGTGGCCCGCGGTCCGCTGGCGTCCGCGGTCGAGGAGATGTGCGTGTCGCTCATCATGTCGCTGAGCTGACTCCTTCCGCTGCTGCGCTGGCTGGTACTGGGCCGACTGATGCTGCGCCGGCTGATGCTGCGCCGGCTGGGGCTGGGCCGGCTGGGGCTGGGCCGGCTGGGGCTGGGCCGGCTGGGGCTGTGCCGGCCGCCACGGCCGCGTGGGCGGCGGCCAGCCGGGCGCCGGGCACGCGCGACGGCGAGCAGGAGACATAGTCCAGGCCGAACTGCTCGCACAACTCGATCGAGGCGGGGTCACCGCCGTGCTCGCCGCAGATGCCGAGCTTGATCGCCGGGTTCACGTGGCGGGCCTTGGCGATGGCCGTCTTGATCAGCTCGCCCACGCCGTC
>PMOU01000400.1 GCA_003161205.1 Actinomycetota bacterium
CAGAGGGAGACAACATGCGGGACGCGGTCATCGTCGAGGCGGTCCGGACGCCGGTCGGCAAGCGGAACGGTGCCCTGTCCGGAGTCCATCCGGTCGAGCTGTCCGCGCATATCCTCAGGTCGCTGGCCGAGCGGAGCGGGATTGACCCCGCGGCGGTCGACGACGTGGTGTGGGGCTGCGTGTCGCAGACCGGGGAGCAGACGCTGGACATCGCGCGCACCGCGGTGCTGGCCGCGGGCTGGCCCGAGTCCGTCACCGGGGTCACGGTGGACCGGCAGTGCGGGTCCAGCCAGCAGGCCGTGCACTTCGCCGCGGCCGGGCTGATCGCCGGGCAGTACGACGTGGTCGTCGCGGGCGGGGTGGAGTCGATGAGCCGGGTCCCGATGGGCAGCTCGGTCCAGGGCCAGGATCCGTTCGGCCCGTCGTTCCTGGCGCGTTACCACGGCGTCGTCCCGAACCAGGGCGTGGGCGCCGAGATGATCGCCGAGCGCTGGGGCTTCTCCCGTACCCAGCTGGATGAGTTCTCCCTGGCCAGTCACGAGAAGGCGGCCGCGGCTCAGGATGAGGGCCGTTTCGACGGCCAGATCGCCCCGGTCAAGCTGCCCGACGGCACCACGGTGGCGCTTGACGAGGGCATCCGGCGCGGCGGCACCCTGGCGGGCCTGGCCGGCCTCAAGACGGTCTTCAAGCCCGAAGGCGGCGTGATCACCGCGGGCAACGCCTCGCAGATCTCCGACGGCTCGGCCGCGCTGCTGATGACCACCAGTGAGAAGGCCAGGGAACTCGGCCTCACCCCGATCGTCCGCGTGCACACCGCGGTGCTGGCCGGCGGCGACCCGGTGATCATGCTGACGGCGCCGATCCCGGCGACTCAGAAGGCTCTGCGGCGGTCCGGGCTAGCGCTCGACCAGATCGGCGCGTTCGAGGTCAACGAGGCCTTCGCCCCGGTGCCCCTGGCCTGGCTGGCCGACATCGGGGCCGACGCCAAGGCGCTGAACCCGAACGGCGGGGCCATTGCCCTCGGTCACCCGCTGGGCGGCTCCGGGGCCCGTATCATGACCACGCTGGTGCACAACATGCGCGACAACGGCATCCGCTACGGGCTGCAGACCATGTGCGAGGGCGGCGGCCAGGCCAACGCCACCATCCTCGAGCTGCTCTGACCCCACTCCGCCGGCCGGAGCGGGCGAGCCGGGGCGGGCGAGGAGCGGCGATGACCGGACAGCGGGTCACAGTAGAGATCACCGACGGGGTCGCCGATGTCCGGCTGGCCCGGCCGGACAAGCGCAATGCCCTCGATGCGGCGATGTTCGCCGGCTTGGTCGGGGCGGGCGAGCGGCTCAAGTCCGAGCCCGGCGTCCGGGCCGTGGTCCTGTCCGGCGAAGGTCCGGACTTCTGTGCCGGCCTGGACTTCACCATGTTCCAGGCCATGCAGAACGGCGATCGTCTCAGCGCCCAGGTCCCCCTGCCCGCTACCAGCGGCCCGGCCCGCGCCGCCGGCCAGCGCGCGGCCTACGTCTGGACCGAGCTCGCGGTCCCGGTCATCGCGGCCGTCACCGGGAACGCCCTGGGTGGCGGCCTGCAGGTCGCGCTCGGCGCCGATATCCGGATCGTGGCCCCGGACGCGAAGCTGTCGGTGCTGGAGATCAGGTGGGGTCTGGTGCCGGACATGACCGGCAGCCAGCTGCTCCCCGAGCTCGTCGGCCGGGACGTCGCCAAGGAACTGACCTTCTCCGGGCGCGTCGTGCGGGGCGAAGAGGCCGTGGCGCTGGGCCTGGCGACCAGAGTCGATCCTGACCCGCGCCGGGCTGCCCTCGAGCTGGCCCGCGCCATCGCCGGCCGCAGTCCCGATGCCATCCGGGCGGCGAAGCGGCTGCTGGACCTGGCGGGCCGGGTGGACCTGGAGGCGGGCTTCGCCGCCGAGCAGGAGGAGATCGGCGCTCTCATCGGCAGCCCGAACCAGGCCGAGGCGGTCGCCGCGGAGTTCGCGAAGCGGCCGCCCCGTTTCACTGACCCAGGTTAGGGCCGGAGTATGTCGGTGCCGCCTGCTTCGGNNCCCGAGTTCGTCGGTGCCCCCTGTCTCCGGTCCGAGTTCGTCGGTGCCACCCGGTTCGTAACCGAGCACCCCGCCGTCATCCGCCTCGTTGTCTTCCGCGCTACGGGGATTACGTGCCATGTCGGTCTCCTTTGACGATGCCCCTTCGGCCTTAAACACTAGCTTCCGCCGTACTGCCTGTCTGTAGGCGCCGGCCGGAGTTCCCTGATTGCTGCTAGCAAGTAGTCGAGGTGCGCCGGGTGAGCTCGTCGCCGGTGGCCGCGCCCAGGCCCGGCACGCGGTCGGCTTGCCAGCTGGCACCACGACCCGTTCGGCATAATCTTCAAGGAACCCTATTTCCGAACGAGCCGTGGTGCCCGTGCAGCAGGCAGGTACCGCGGCGACCCGAGGGTGCCCCGGCCGCCTAAGGAGCAGCGTGAAAGCCGTCCCGGTCTGCGCCCTGGGCCTCGACCTCGGAACCAGCTCGGCCAAGGCGGTAGTGATCGATCCCGGCGGCCAGGTGCTGTCCCAGGCGTCCGCCGGTTACGCCGTGACCTCGGCGATGGCCGGCTATGCCGAGAGCGAGCCGACCCACTGGTGGAGAGCGGTGGCCGCCTGTGCCCGCGAGGCTGTGCGCGCGGCGGGCGCGCCGCCGTCGGCGATCGGGCTGTCCGGGCAGATGCACGGCCTGGTGATGACAGCCGCCGACGGCGGGGCCCTTCGCCCGGCCCTGCTCTGGGCCGACAGCCGCGCGGCCGGCTCCCTGCGCGCCTACCAGCGCCTCGGCTCCCGGGCGCTGGCCCGGCTGGCCAACCCGCTGGCTCCCGGCATGACCGGGCCGCTGCTCAAGTGGATCGCCGAGAACGAACCGCGCACCTACGCCGAGGCCCGCTGGGCGCTGCAACCCAAAGACTGGATACGGGCCCGCCTCACCGGCGAGTTCCGGGCCGAGCCCAGCGATGCGTCCGCGACCCTGCTCTATGACGTGATGGGCGACCGCTGGGACGCCTCGGTGGTGAGCGCACTGGGCCTGGACGCCGCCTTGCTGGCCCCCCTGCTGCCCTCATCGGGAGCTCTCGCGGGCCACCTCACCGCCACGGCCGGAGCCGAGCTCGGGCTGCCCGCAGGCATCCCCGTCGCGGCCGGGGCCGGCGACACGGCCGCCGCGGCCCTCGGCAGCGGCGCCGTCAGCAGCGGCGACATCCAGCTGACCGTCGGCACCGGCGCGCAGGTCATCCAGCCTCTGGCCGTACCGGTCAGCCGGGCCGACGCCGGGATCAACCTGTACCGGTCGGCGACCCCGGACGGCTGGTACCACATGGGCGCCACCCTCAGCGCGGGGCTCAGTCTCAACTGGGTGCGCGAGATCATGAGCGCCACCTGGCAGGAGCTGTACGCGAGTGCCGGCCGGCCGGGCCAGCCGCACGACCCGATCTTCGTCCCGCACCTGGCGGGGGAGCGGACACCGTATTCCGATCCGGCCCTGCGCGGCTCCTGGACCGGGTTGTCGCTGGCCGATGACCGGACGTCCCTCTTGCGGTCGGCGCTCGAAGGAACCGCATTCGCGATCCGCGACGCGCTGGACGTGCTGCTCGCAGACCACCGCCCGCCCCGGCTGCGGCTGGCCGGCGGCGGCACCCTGGCCGCGGGCTGGCGGCAGCTGCTCGCCGATGTACTGGGGCTGCCGCTGTACGCCGTGGACGTGCCCGCGGCGTCCGGCCGGGGCGCGGCCCTGCTGGGCGCGCACGCCGCCGGCCGGCTGAGTTTCGCCGACATCGGGGGACCGCTCGCGCCGGCCGTCCGCCTCGCGGCCGAACCGGAGCCGGCCGCGGTCGCCTGGCACGCGGCCCGCCACGCCAGGTTCCGGCGTATCGTCGCGGCTCTCACCGCCGCCCCGCTCTCCGGCCGTTCCGGGAAATGATCTCCGGCCGAACGGTCCGGGTTTCCCTCCTCCGGCAGTGGTCCGGCGCAGCCCCGCCCGTTGTTTACTAATAAAATGAACAGCCTGGACGCAAGCAGCCCGGACAGGAGCGGCACAGTGAAAGTGCGGATCAATCCCGGGCTCTGCCAAGGTCACGGCCGTTGCTACGACCTCGCCCCCGGCTTGTTCGGAGATGACGACGAGGGCTACGGGCAGGTCCTGTCCGACGGCACCGTGCCGCCGGAGGCGGAGCACGACGCTCGGCTGGCTGCTCTCAACTGCCCGGAACATGCCGTCGAGGTCCTGGAGGAGAGATGACTCGTGGCCGCTGATGACCGCTTCACCCGGGACTTCCGGGAGACACGCGAAGACGAGGTGCCCGGCACCCGCAGCGAGATCATCACCGGCCCGGTCCGCGACTGGGCGAGCGACTTCTCCCACCTCGAGCCGGAATGGTCCGCCGATCCCTACCGGATCCAGGACGACCTTCGGCAGCGCTGCCCGATCGCCCGCACCGAGCGGTTCGGCGGGGCCTGGCTGCCGACACGCTACGAAGACGTCGCGGCGATCGCCTACGACACCGAACGCTTCTCGTCCCGGTCGATCATCCTGAGCAACTTCCGGCCACCCCGCGAGCTCGCGCCGGTCGGCGGCTCGCCGCCGATCTCCTCGGACCCGCCGTTCCACCGCGACGCGCGCAAGCTGCTGCTGCCCGCGTTCACCAAGGAAGCCGTGGCCCGGCAGGAACCGGCGACGAGGGCGTTCTGCCACTCCCTCGTCGACTCGCTCGAGGGGCGGGAGGTGGTCGACGCGGCCTATGACTACGCGCAGCACATCCCGGTGCGGGTCATCGCCAACATGCTTGGCTTCCCGCCGGAGGACGGACCGCAGTTCCGTGAATTCGTCGAGGATCTGCTCGAAGGCATCAACCTGCCGCCGGAGGACCGCATCGAGCGGGTGTCGCGGCTGTTCGACTACCTGCTCGCGCAGGTCCACGACCACCTGGACCGGCCGCGTGCGGACCTCACCACCTACCTGATCAACGCCGAGCTCTACGGCCGCAAGCTTGACCCGTCCGTTGTGACCGGCGCGATGGCGCTGCTGCTCATCGCCGGCATCGACACGACCTGGAGCGCCATCGGCGCGTCCTTGTGGCATCTGGCCAAGACTCCGGGCGACCGCGCGCGTCTGGTCGCCGAACCCGGGCTGCTGGCGACCGCGACCGAGGAGTTCCTCCGGGCCTACGCGCCGGTCACGATGGCGCGGCTGGTCAAACGCGACATGCACTGGCACGGCGTGGACATGAAGGCCGAGGACTGGATCCTGCTGTCNNTTCCCGGCGGCCAACCGTGACCCGGCGCAGTTCGACCGGGCCGGTGAGGTCGTCATCGACCGAGAGGTCAACCGGCACGCCGCGTTCGGCCTGGGCATCCACCGCTGCGTGGGTTCGCACCTGGCCCGGATGGAGCTCCGGGTCGCCCTCGAGGTATGGCTCGAGCGGATCCCGGCGTTCGCCCTGGAGGACCCCGACGCGGTGACCTGGTCCGCGGGTCAGATCCGCGGCCCGCGCACGCTTCCGCTCCGGATCGCCCGGTAGCACGAAGCCTTTACACGCCAGTTGGAGGGCAGGCACGAGCATGATGTCACCATGGCCTGCTGCGTGTACGCAGCCACCCGGCGAGATACCTCACCGGTGTGGCCCAGTCACGCGACCCGCGAATTCTTAGGAGACGACGTTGAGCGAACAAGAGGCAAGCCTGGAATGCTGGTTCCTGACCGGCAGCCAGGCACTGTACGGAGAGGAAACGCTGCACCAGGTCGCGGAGCAGTCACGCCAGATCGTGGCCATGCTGGAAGACGGTCCCGAGATCAGCATCCGGCTGGTGTGGAAACCGGTGCTGACCGGCGCGGACGAAATCCGCCGGCTCTGCCTCGACGCGAGCGCGTCGGACAACTGCGTCGGCGTGATCGCCTGGATGCATACCTTCTCCCCGGCCAAGGCCTGGATCGCCGGCCTTGAGGCCCTGCGCAAGCCGCTGCTGCACTTTCACACCCAGGTCAACGTGTCGTTGCCGTGGGACCAGATCGACATGGACTTCATGAACCTCAATCAGGCGGCTCACGGGGACCGGGAGTTCGGCTACATCGAGACCCGCATGGGGGTGCTCCGCAAGACGGTGGCGGGTCACGCCACCGATCCGGAGGTCCGGTCACGGATCGGGGCGTGGACCCGGGCCGCACGGGGACTGCACGCCGCGCGCGGCATGCGGATGGCGCGCTTCGGTGACAACATGCGCGACGTCGCCGTCACCGAAGGAGACAAGGTCGAGGCGCAGATCAAGCTCGGCATCTCGGTCAACACCTATGGCGTCAACGATCTGGTGGCCGCGGTGGACCGCGCGTCGAAGGAGGAGGTCGACGCGATCGCCACTGAATACGAGCGACGCTACGTCGTTGCCGCCGAGCTCGCCGTCGGCGGCGCGCGGCACGAATCGCTGCGCGACGCCGCCCGGATCGAAGTCGGGCTGCGGAATTTCCTCGCCGACGGCGGCTTCAGCGCCTTCACGACCAACTTCGAGGACCTCGGCGGACTGCGGCAGCTCCCGGGGATCGCCGTGCAGCGGCTGATGGCCGACGGCTATGGATTCGGCGGCGAGGGTGACTGGAAGACGGCCGCGCTGCTGCGAATCTTCAAGGTGATGGCCGACGGCCGGCCCGGGGGAACCTCGTTCATGGAGGATTACACGTACCATCTCGGGCCCGGCGAACCGAAGGTCCTCGGCGCGCACATGCTGGAGGTGTGCCCCAGCCTGGCTGCCCGCACGCCGACCTGCGAGATCCACCCCCTCGGTATCGGCAACCGGGACGACCCGGTTCGTCTGGTGTTCGACGCCGCACCCGGCCCGGGATTCAAGGTCGGGCTGCTGGATCTTGGTGACCGGTTGCGGCTGGTAGCCAACGACGTCGAGGTCGTGGCCCCGGACGCCCCGCTGCCGAAGCTGCCCGTCGCCCGTGCCGTGTGGACAACGGCGCCGGACTTCACCACCGCCGCCGAGTGCTGGCTCACCGCCGGAGGCCCGCATCACACCGTCCTGAGCACGGCGGTCGGCACGGAGGCGCTCGAGGATTTCGCCGTCATGACGGACATCGAGCTGGTCCGTATCGACCAGTCGGCCACCAGGTCGGGATTCATGCACATGCTGCGCTGGAACCAGGCCTACTACCGCCTCGCCCAGGGAAGGGCCTGGTGAGCAGCTCATGCTAGAAGCGCTGCGCGAGGAGGTCTTCCGGGCCAACCTCCTGCTGCCGAGCTACGGGCTCGTGACTCTCACCTGGGGCAACGTCAGCGGGATTGATCGTGACCAAGGTCTGGTGGTGATAAAGCCGAGCGGTGTCCCTTACGCTGACCTGACCGCGGGCGATCTCGTGGTCGTAGACCTGGACGGCGCTGTCGTCGAAGGCGACCTCCGCCCGTCCAGCGACACTGACACGCACCTCGTGCTGTACCGGAGCTTCCCCGAACTCGGGGGCGTCGTGCACACGCACTCCACCCACGCCACGGCGTTCGCTCAGGCTGGAAGAGAGATTCCGCTTCTGGGCACCACCCACGCGGACCTGTCACCGCTCGCCGTGCCGGTCGCCCGCGAGCTCACCGAGGCCGAGGTCCGCGACGCTTACGAGGAAGCCACCGGGCACATCCTCATCGAGGCCGTACGCGAAGCTGGCACCGGCAAGATGCCGGCCGTGCTCGCCCCGGGCCACGGTCCCTTCACGTGGGGCCATGACCCGCTGGGTGCGGTAGAAAATGCCGTCACTCTCGAAGAAGTGGCCCGCATGGCGCTGCTGACGCTGGCCCTGCGTCCAGACGTGCCTTCGCTGGCCGGTCACATCAGGGACAAGCACTACGCCCGTAAGCACGGTCCGGCTGCCACCTACGGCCAGGCCAGCACCGGCGAGGCTCGCACCGGCGAGGCCCGCACCGGCCGGGATCAGTAGCGGGCAGCGGTCAGGCAGTCTCGGGCCCGGCGGAGTCGAGCGAGCGGCCGATCTCGGCCAGGATCCGCTGGCTCATCGCCAGCGTGATCCCGAAGGTGAGCCACTGTGCGGGGTCGTTGCCCCACCGGAAGTGGCTGACGGCCAGGGCCGCTACCACTCCGAGTACTACTCCGGCCACGCGCTGGAAGGCCCGCGACAGGGAGTCGTAGACGGTCGGCTGGACCACCAGGAGCACGGCGAGCGGTGCGAAATACGGCCGGCTGTGCGGATCGGCCGCCAGGGCCGCCAGCCAGGCGAGCCCGGCGGCGATCGCGGTCTTCGCCGCGAGGAGCACCTGATGGCGCGTGACGAGCCCGGGTGTGAACCTCCCGGGCGACCAGGACACGAGTGCGGGGCGCCACCTTCTCATAGGGGTACCTTTTCAGGATCCGGCCCGCCTGACCCGCCGGCCCCGCTAGACGCGTCAGTCGGCCGTGGCCCGGCCCCCGCCGCCCGCCGGGGCCAGCTCCGCCAGCTGCCGGGCGGACAGCGGCGGTGTCCTGCTGACCGGCCCGGTGGCGCGCAGGCCGGCCAGCTGGATATCGAGGAACCGCGGCCACGCCCCGGCCGCGGCCGGGCCGGCCGCCTCCACCAGCCCGCGCATCGCCCAGACCAGCACCAGGACGTCGCCGCCGGTAACACCCGGGTTCACCGTGCCCGCCGCTCGGGCGCGAGCGGTGAGCTCGTCGATGGCGGCTCGGATCCGGTGCGCGGTGGCGTCGTCGGTGTGTCGCGCCAGGAGCAGGCTCGCGTACCGCGCGTGGTCGGCGAAAGACTGGCCCAGGGCCCGCAGCAGCTCTTCAAGACCGTGCCCGTCGGCGCGCGTCAGCGCCTGTTCGGTCGCGAGAAGGATCTGCTCCAGCGCCAGCTGCAGCAGTTCGTCGATGAGGGCGTCCTTGCTGGCGAACCGGCGGTACACGGTGCCCACGCCCACGCCCGCCCGGGCGGCGATCTCCTCCATGCAGGCGTCGGCGCCGGACTCGCCGAGCACCTCGTGCGCGGCGGCGAGGACGCGGTCATGATTGCGCCGTGCGTCGCGCCGGGTGCCCGGCGGCCGGTGCCTGACCGCGCCTGACGGCGAAGACGGGCCGGTCACGGTCACTCGCTCTTGTCCCCGACGATCGTCCCGCCGGGCACCATGGCCAGCTCGGCGTGCTCCGGCTCGCCGGCCATCCGGCGCAGGCCCCGCGCCGACGGGATCAGCAGGCCGGCCAGCGCGGCCAGCACCAGCGCGGCGGCCAGCACCGCGAACCCGATCGTGTAACCGGCCTCCTTCGGCAGCCCGGACGGCTCGAGCCGGGAGGTGACGATGCTGGCCATCGCGGCCGCGCCGATGCTGCCGCCGATCGTCCGGATGTTCGCGTTCATGCCGCTCGCCACACCTGTCTGCGAGGCCGGCACCGCCGCGACGACCAGCGCGGACATGGCCGAGAAGGCCAGCCCGAACCCGACGCCCATGATGGCGCTGGACAGGTAGATCTCCCCCTCATGCCCGTGGGCGAAGGCCAGGATGCCCATGGCCACGGCCCCGGTCAGGCAGCCGGCCACGACCAGGACCTTCCCGCCGGCCCAGCGGGTGAGCCGACCCGCGAACATGCCCACGGCGAACATGGTGACGGCCGAGGGCAGCAGCATCAGCCCGGACCGGGTGATGCTCGCGCCAAACCCGTATCCCGCGGCCGTGGGCGTCTGCACGAACTCCGGCAAGAAGGCGAACGTCGCGTACATCCCCATGCCGATCAGCAGGGCGACCAGGTTGTTCGTCCACACGCCCGGCCGCCGCATCATCTTCATGTCGATCAGCGGCGTGGCCGCCCGCAGCTCGGCGACCATCCAGCCCGCGGCGAGCACCACCGCCCCGGCCAGCAGGCCGATCACCCGGCCGGAGCCCCAGCCCCAGTCCGGCGCCTCGCTGAGCGCGACCAGCAGCGCGACCAGCCAGGCGGACAGCAGCACGGCCGGCAGCCAGCTGATCCGCCCCGCGGTCCGCACCGGTGACTCGGGCACGAACAGCACCGCGGACACGGCGGCGATGACCGTGAGAATCATCGGCAGCCAGAACAGCCAGTGGTAGTCCAGCAGGTCCACGATCGGGCCCGCCAGGACGATGCCCAGGCCCGCCCCGACCGCGAGCAGCGACGCGAGAGCCCCGACCGCGCCGGTCACTTTCTCCGCCGGGAACTCATCCCGGATGATCCCGAACGCGACCGGGATCATCCCGCCGCCGGCCCCCTGGATCACCCGCGCCGCGATCATGACGCCGATGGAAGGCGCGAGTGCCGCCAGCAGCGAACCCGCCGCCAGCGCGATCAGCGTGGCGACGAAGACCCGCTCCTTGCCGGTCATGTCGCCGACCCGTCCCAGGATCGGCGTCATGATCGACGCCGACAGCAGGTACGCGGTGAGGACCCAGGTGGCGGTGCCCTGGCTGGTGTGCAGCTGATGCTGCAGCGTCGTCAGCACCGGCACCACCAGCGACTGCAGCAGCGCGAACGCCGCGACGCCCACGGACAGCACCGCGAACGTCACCCGGTAATGCGCCCGCCGACTGTCCATTGCCACGAAGACCCCCCCGAACCGGAACCGCGCTTCCGCTCAACAGCATACCAAAACGGAATCCGCATTCCGGCCACCAGGGCAGGCCGGGCCCGCTACCCGTTCTCGACGATGCGGGTCGGGTGCAGCGTGATCACCACCCGGTCCTGCGTCGGGGCGGGGAAGTGTTCCAGGTCCGTGCCGTACAGGTGCAGGAGCCGCTGGAGGAACTCCAGGTCCGGATCGTCGGTGATCTCGGCGGTGGCCCGCACCTCCAGCGTCCGGTACGGGTTCTGCGGGTCGATCACGAACAGCGTCACCTGGGGGTGGGCGAGCAGGTTCTTGTATTTCTGCCGGCTCTTGTGCAGCGAGGTGCGCACGACGTCGCCGTCGAGCATCGCCCAGATGGCCGTCACCTGGGGCTGCCCGTCGGCGCCGACGGTGGCGAGGGCCACCGTGTGCGGGGTTTCCAGCAGGTCGCGGTGGCTGGCGGAGATGACGGGCACGCGGAGGCCTTTCTCGAGGCGGATGACGGTCAGGCCGGCACCTACGCTAGCGCCCCAGGTGACCCGCGAGTCAGCCGAGGCCAGGCGGAGGCGCGATGTTGAAGTTGTCCCGGAAGATGTTGTCAGGGTCGTAGCGGTGCTTGAGCGCGCGCAGCCGGGTCAGCGTGGCGTCCGGGAAGGCGTCGGCGAGCCGTTCGGGGCGGGTATCGGTCTCGAAGCTGAGGTACAGNNCGCGGTCGGTGCCGAACGCGACCACCGCGAAGTTGGCGTCGCGGTGGCCGAACGCGGTGGCCTCGGCGGGCACGTCGCCGACCGCGCCGCCGAGCGAGCGGATCTGGAAGAAGTAGACGATGCCGGTGGCCATCAGCTTCTCGATCGCGACGGCGAACTCGGGCGTGATGTGCCGGACCAGCCCGGCCCGGGTCACCGGCTCGCCCTGTCCTTGGTGGGGATCCGGGCTCGCGTTGGCCATCACGGCGGCGTA
>PMOU01000294.1 GCA_003161205.1 Actinomycetota bacterium
CACGATGGTGCCCGAGCGGCCGTGGTAGCCGACGGGCAGGTGCTTCCAGTTGGGCCCGAGCGGCTCGGCGTCGGGCCGGAAGATCCGCCCGGCGTTGGCCGCGTGGTACTCGTTGCCGAAGAAGTCCGCGTAGTCGCCGGGCCTGAACGGCATGTGCAGCCGCGCGCCGGACAGCGGGTACAACGCGGCCTCGACGGCGCTGCGGTGCGTTTCGGAGATCAGCATCTCGCTGACCTGGGCCCGGACCTCGCTCCAGCGGCCCCTCCCCTGCGCCATGAAGGCGTTCAGCGACGGTTCGGCGAAGACCGCATCGGCCAGCACCCGGGTGAGGTCCAGCACCGAGTCACCGATGCGGACCCCGACCCCGGGATCGGGCCGGCGCTGCGCCGAGAACACGCCGTAGGGCAGGTTGGCCAGCCCGAACAGCGAGTCAGGCGCCAAATCCAGCCAGCTCGCGGCTTTCACTGTCCCGAGTCGCCTCAGGCGTCCCCGTTGAGGTGCCGCACGTCCTCGCCGACGTAGATCTGCCGCGGCCGGGCGATCTTCTGCTCCTTGTCGCTGGAGTTCTCCTGCCACTGGGCCAGCCAGCCCGGCATCCGGCCGATCGCGAACAGCACCGGGAACATCTCCACCGGGAAGCCCATCGCCTGGTAGATGATGCCCGAGTAGAAGTCGACGTTCGNNTCGTCGGCGACGCCCTTGATGATCGTCGCCCGGGGGTCGAAGTTCTTGTACACCCGGTGACCGAAGCCCATCAGGCGCAGCTCGCCGCTCTTGACCCGCTTGATGTAGGCGGGCACGTTGTCGACCGAGCCGATTTCCCTCAGCATGACCAGCACCTGCTCGTTGGCGCCGCCGTGCAGCGGGCCGTACAGGGCCGCCGCCGCGGCCGCCGCCGCCGAGTACGGGTCGACGCCGGAGCTGGACACGCCGCGCATCGCGTTGGCGGAGCAGTTCTGCTCGTGGTCGGCGTGCAGGGTGAGCAGCACGTCGACAGCGTGCTCGAGGACGGGGTCCGGCACGTACTTGGGCTCGGTCATCCGGCGCATCATGTTGAGGAAGTTGCCGGCGTAGGACAGCTCGTCGTCCGGGTACGCGTACGGCAGGCCCCGCGCGTGCCGGTAGACGAAGGCCGCGAGCGTGGGCATCTTGGCGATGAGCCGCACGACCTGCTTGTCCTGGATCTCCTTGTCGTGGACCGCCTTGGCCTCCGGGTAGAAGGTCGACAGGGCGGCCAGGGTGCTGACCAGAATGCCCATCGGATGGGCGTCGTAGTGGAAGCCGTCAATGAACTTCTTGATGTTCTCGTGCACGTAGGTGTGCTGGGAAATCTGGTGCGCCCAGGACGCCGACTCGCTCTTGTCGGGCAGCTCGCCGTTCAGGAGCAGCCACGACACGTCCAGGAAGGACGCGTGCTTGGCCAGTTCGTCGATGGGATACCCGCGGTAGCGGAGGATGCCCTTGTCCCCGTCGATGAAGGTGATCGCGCTGCGAACACTCGCGGTGTTCTGGAAAGCCGGATCGTAGGAGAGCAGCCCGAAGTCGTCGTCGCCCGTCTTGATCTGCCGTAGGTCAATCGCGCGGATAGCGCCGTCGACGATAGGGAGTTCGTAGCTGCGGCCNNGCAGCGTGTCATTCGTGGTCATGACTAGACCATAGGCCGTATCGATGGGTCCTAAACAGACCTGAAAGATCTTTTACCGCTGCTAAGCAGTTCACCGGCGGCTAAGCGGCGATCCGGCAGCGTGATATAGGTCTCAGCCGCAGGCCGGCGGTCTCCGGGCGCGGGCAGAAAACGATAATGATGCAGATTGCACTGTCCGCAGATGGGGAGATGGCGGTCCATGACCAGCGGTCAGATTTTCACGTCCCGGCTCAGAGGGCGTCCTCTGCTCGATAGCGAGGGCGTAACCATCGGCCGGATCCGTGACGTCGTGATCCTGCCCGCCGGCGGGACCGAGCCGCCGCGCGCGCTGGGGCTGGTCGTGACGTTGCAGCGGCGCAGCATCTTCGTCAACCTGGGCCGGATCGCGGAGATCGCCATCGATGGCGCGCACCTGCGGGGCGGCACCGTCGACCTCGACCGGTTCACCCAGCGGACCGGCGAGATCCTGGCCTCGGACCTGTACGGCCGGGCCATCGAGGCCGGGACCGTCGCCGACGTGGCCATCGCACCGAGCGAAAAGCAGCGCGTCGGCTGGGAGGTCAGCGCGGTCGCCGTCACGCACGGCCGCGTCCTGCTGCACCGCGGCACCGCGATCGTGCCGTGGGACAAGGCGCCTGAGCTGTTCCAGGGAGACCCGCTCGGCGAGCAGCTGGCCAGCCTGCGGGAGCTGCAGCCGGCCGACCTCGCCGCCGCCGTCGAGGGCATGTCACCTACCCGGCGCAGCCAGATCGCGGCCGCCCTGGACGATGAGGAACTGGCCGACCTGCTGGAGGAAATGTCCGAACAAGACCAGATCCGGCTGCTGGCCGGCCTCGGGCTCGAGCGCAGCGCCGACGTGGTCAAGGAAATGCAGCCCGACGACGCCGCCGACCTGCTCGCGGAGATGCCGGCCGAGCAGCGCGAACGGCTGCTGACCGCGATGGAGTCCGTCCAGGCCGCGGACCTGCGGCGGCTCCTGCTGTATGACGCCACCACGGCCGGGGGCCTGATGACCTCCCAGCCTGTCATCGTCACCCCCGACATGGCGGTCGCCGAGGTGCTCGCCAGGATCCGGGACCCCGACATGCCGGTCACCGGAGCCGTCCAGGTCTACGTGTGCGAGCCGCCCATGATCACCCCGACCGGCCGCTATCTCGGCAGCGTGGGATTCCAGCGGCTGCTCCGCCAGCCGCCCGCCGCCAGCGTCGGCGAGTGCGTCGAGGCCAGCGTCTTCGTCCGGCCTGACCTGCCCGAGCGCGAGCTCGCGGCCCGGCTCGCCGCCTACAACCTCATCAGCGTCGCGGTCTGCGACGAGGCCGGCCGGCTGCTGGGCGCGGTCACCGTGGACGACGTACTTGATCACCTCCTGCCCGCGGGCTGGCGGAGAACGGGAGACTGAAAGGTGTCACGTTTTTCCTCGCGGCTGAGCGAGCGGGCCGACCTGTCCGTACCGCGCGGCGCATCACCGCGGATGGGCGCGCGCTACGACGCGGACGCGTTCGGGCGGATCTCGGAGACGGTTGCCCGGTTCCTGGGCACCGGACGTTTCCTCGTCGGCCAGACGGCGCTGGTCATCGGCTGGATCGCGCTCAACAGCATCGGCCTGGTCTACCACTGGGATCCCTACCCTTTCATCCTGCTCAACCTGGCCTTCTCCACCCAGGCGGCCTACGCCGCGCCGCTGATCCTGCTCGCCCAGAACCGGCAGGACGACCGGGACCGGGCCAGCATCGAACGCGACCGCGAGGTGGCCGCGCGGACCCAGGCCGACACCGAGTTCCTCGCCCGTGAACTCGCCGCCGTCCGCCTCGCCCTCGCCGACGTGGTCACGACCCGGGACCTGGAAGACTCCCTGACCCGGCTGGCCAAGGTCATCGCCGACCAGCCGCTGCCGCCTCGCGCCGATCACTTCGAGCCGTCCGTGGAGTAGTCACGGCTAAGCCGTCAGAGGAGAGCCACGGCGGAGCCGGCCACGCCGAAGCCACAGCTGTTCATGGCCCGGTGCTAGCCCTCAGCGGCTGGGGGCTTTACGCTGGTTTGCGGTGAAAGGAGGGACGCGCCAGACCATGGGCGAGAGCACTGCGGTGATGGGGCTGGACGCTGTCACTGACCCGGCGGGGGCAACGCCATGGCCGTCGTCGAGTTCTCTGCCCCTGGGCGCCCTGGTGACGGCGACGCCGTGCGCTCGCCTGCACGCCCGCGCCGTGCTCACCGAATGGGGACTTCACGAGCTGGCCGAGCCGGCCGAGCTTGTCGTCAGCGAGCTGGTCACGAACGCCGTCCGGGCGTCGACCGGTCCCGATGGCCACCCCCGTTACGACGGGGCCGGGCTGCCGGTCGTGGTGGTACGGCTGGGCACCGATTACACGCGAGTCCTGATCGAGGTCTGGGACGTCATCCCCGGGGCACCCGTCACCGAGCGGGCCGGCCCGGATGATGAGAGCGGCCGCGGCCTGGTCCTGGTGGAGGCGGTATGCGATCGGTGGAACTGGCAAAGCGTCCCTGACTGGCCCGGCAAGGTCGTCTGGGCCGAATTGAGCGTTCCCTAGGGTGGATCCAGCCGAGGCGCTGCGGCAGATCGCGTTCCAGCTGGAGCGCAGCGGGGCGCCGACCTACCGGGTCCGGGCGTTCCGCCGGGCCGCGGAGGTGCTCGACGGGCTGCCGGCGGGCGAGCTCGATCGCCGGATCGGCGCGGGCACGCTGGAGGCCCTGAAGGGGATCGGCGCGACCACCGCCCAGGTCATCACCGAGTCCGCCCGCGGCGAGCGGCCCGCCTACCTGACCGCGCTGCTGGACGGGCAGCCGGCGTCGGAGCGGACCGGCCTGCGGGCGGCGCTGCGCGGTGACTGCCATGCGCACTCGGACTGGTCTGACGGCGGCAGCCCGCCCCGGGAGATGGCTGAGGCCGCCCGCGAGCTCGGCCACGAGTGGATCGCGCTGACCGATCACTCGCCCCGGCTGACCGTGGCGAACGGGCTGACCGCGGAGCGCCTCGGCGCCCAGCTCGCACTGATCGGCCAGCTGAACGCCGAACTCGCGCCGTTCCGCATCCTGACCGGGATCGAGGTCGATATCCTCGACGACGGCTCGCTCGACCAGAGCGAGGAACTGCTCGGTCAGCTCGACATGGTGGTGGCCAGCGTCCACTCCAAGCTGCGGATGCCTGCCGGACCGATGACCAAGCGGATGGTGGCCGCGGTCAGGAACCCGCACGTCGACGTGCTCGGCCACTGCACCGGGCGGCTGCTCGGCGGCCGCGGTCGCCGGCCGGAGTCGGCCTTTGACCCTGAGGCCGTCTTCAGTGCCTGCCGCGAGGAGGGTGTCGCCGTCGAGATCAACTGCCGTCCCGAGCGCCGCGATCCGCCAGGCCGGCTGCTGCGGCTGGCCGCCGACACCGGCTGCGTCTTCGCCATCGACACCGACGCGCACGCACCCGGCCAGCTGGACTGGCTGGGTAACGGCACCGTCCGGGCGGAGGAAGCCGGCATCGCGGCGGACCGGGTGATCAACACCCGCGGCGCCGATGAGGTCATCGCCCGGCGATCGCGCAGCTAGCGGCCAACCGCGACGCGGGCCAACAGGGCCGCGGCCCGGACCCGCCGCAGGCCCGGGCCGCGGCCCCAGTCCGGGAACGTTCTTCTGCCGAGGCGAACCGAGCTTCGCTGGTCTGATCGAACGATCTAGCACATCTAAGTGCCGTGCTCAGGACCTGTCAAGAGGTGAATCGAGCCGGAGGTAAGGTGGCGAGGTGACTGGGTCTCGATCGGGCCAGGCCAAGCCCTTGGCGCGGCAGGTAACGATCCAGGACGTGGCCGAAGCCGCCGGGGTATCCCGGCAGACCGTCTCGAATGTCCTCAACGACAGCGGCCGGGTGGGCGATGCGGCCAAAGCCCGGGTGCTGGACGCGGTGGCCACCCTTGGATACCACCCGCATCACGGCGCGCGCAGCCTGCGCTCGCGCCGGACGCGGCAGATCGCCTACGTCATGCCGCGGGTCCAGTTGCTGCCCGACAACTACATCATGCAGCAGTTCCTCCAGGCCCTGGCGGCCGCCAGCGCACGCCAGAGTTACAGCATGGTGATCGCCGTCTCCGACGGGGACCCGCGGGAGGAAATCCAGCGCCTGGTGGCCAGCCGGAGCGTGGATGCCTTCCTGCTGTCCGAGTTGCAGCCAGACGATCCTCGCGTGGTCATGCTGGCCGAGGCCGGGATGCCATTCGCCTGCTTTGGCCGCACCGG
>PMOU01000119.1 GCA_003161205.1 Actinomycetota bacterium
AGCTGCTCGATCCCGCGCCGGAACTGCTTCTGCTTGCCCGCGTCCCGGCCGCGCACCACCGCGAAGTGCTCGGGGGCGAAGCTGGGGATGGGGGGGAACTCCACTGCGGGATCGCCCGAGTACAGCGTGTCGCCAGGACGCAGCGCGGTCGCGTTGACCAGGCCGATCACGTCGCCGGGAAAGGCCTCGTCGACCGTCTCGCGGTCCTGGCCGAACATCGACTGCGCGTACTTGGTGGCAAACGGGCGCCCGGTGGCGGCGTGGGTGAGCACCATGCCGCGCTCGAACCGGCCCGAGCACACCCGCACGAAGGCCATCCGGTCCCGGTGCGCCGGATCCATGTTGGCCTGCACCTTGAACACTAGCCCGGAGAACGGGGCGTCGACCGGCCGCGGCTCGCCCTTGATGTCGGCCCGCTCGGCCGGGGGCGGCCCGAACTGGGTCACGGCGTCGAGCAGCCGGCGGACGCCGAAGTTCGGCAGGGCCGCGCCGAACAGCACCGGGCTCGTCACCCCGGCCAGGAATGACTTCATGTCAATGGCGCCGCCGGGGCCGGGAGCACCGTAGATCGCGTCGAGGAGGGCTAGTTCCTCCTGCGCGGTGGTAAAGGCCTCGCCGTCGCGGGCGACCGCGGCGGCGGCGTCGAGTTGTGCCTCGATCGCGCGTCCGGCCCCGCCCGGTGTCCTGGTGAAGGTAGTGAAGTCACCGGTGGCGCGCTCGATCAGCCCGCGGAAGTCGCCGGCCACGCCGACGGGCCAGTTCACCGGGGCGGGGCGCAGCCCGATCCGCTGCTCGATCTCGTCGAGCAGCTCGAGCGGCTCCCGGCCGGGCCGGTCCCACTTGTTCACGAACGTGATCACCGGGACAGCCCGGCTGCGGCACACGTCGAACAGCTTCAGGGTCTGCGGTTCCAGCCCCTTGGCCGAGTCAAGCAGCATGACCGCGCAGTCCACCGCCGACAGCACCCGGTAGGTGTCCTCGGAGAAGTCGGCGTGCCCCGGGGTGTCCAGCAGGTTCAGCACCGTGCCGTGATAGTCAAAGCGCAGGGCCGCGGAGGTGATCGAGATTCCCCGGGCGCGTTCCATCGCCATCCAGTCCGAGGTAACCCCGCGCCGTCCTGCCTTGCCGTGTACCGCGCCTGCCTGCGTGATCGCCGACGCGTGGAGGGCCAGGGCCTCGGTGAGCGTGGATTTGCCCGCGTCCGGGTGGCTGATCACCGCGAACGCACGGCGCTTGCCTGCTTCGGCCAGCACCTTCGATTCCATCACCTTCGTGTCGGCGGCACGTGGAGGCGCCCCCGCATCCGCCATTGTCACTTACCTGAGGATACTGGGTCCGTGGACCGCGTCCTGACGATCCCGAACGGGATCAGTGCCGCCAGGCTGGCCGGGGTACCGGTCTTCCTGTGGCTGGTGCTCGGGCCGAGAACAGCCGTCGCTGACGACTGGGCCGTCGCCCTGCTCATCGTCGCGGGCCTGTCCGACTGGCTCGACGGCAAGATCGCCCGGGCGCTGAACCAGGCGAGCAGGCTCGGCCAGCTCCTGGATCCGGCCGCGGACCGGCTGTACATCGTGTCGACCATCGTCGCGCTCGCGATCCGGGGGATCATCCCCTGGTGGCTAGTCGCCGTGCTGGCGGTCCGCGAGCTGACGGTGGGCGGCGCGCTGGCCGTGCTGCGCCGCCGGGCCGGGTTCGGCACCTTGCAGGTCAGCCTGGCCGGCAAGGGGGCGACCCTGTGCCTGCTTTATGCCTTCCCGCTGCTGTTCCTGGGCGATCACCCCGGCTGGGGAGGGACCCTGGCCCGGGTAATAGGCTGGGCTTTCGCGACCTGGGGAACGGTCCTGTACTGGTGGGCCGCGATGCTTTACCTCGCCCAGGTGAGGAGCCTGATAAGTGGGGATGCGAGTCCGCAGAGTGGCGGGGCTGGACCGTGACCTGGGGCCTGATTTGGTGAAGGGGCCTCTCGGCCTGTGATTTCGCCGGTGACGGGGTACACCTAAGGGCGGAAAACGGGAAAGGAGCCGCGAATCCATTGAAGGCCGTCGTCATGGCAGGGGGCGAGGGGACGCGGCTGCGGCCGATGACCGCGAACCAGCCCAAGCCGTTGCTACCCGTGGCCAACAGGCCGATCATGGAGCACGTCCTGCGCCTGCTCAAGCGGCACGGGTTCGATGAGACCGTCGTGACCGTCCAGTTCCTCGCCGCGCTCGTCCGCAATTACTTCGGTGACGGCGAGGAGTTCGGGATGAGCCTGCAGTACGCCACCGAGGAGATGCCGCTCGGCACCGCGGGCAGCGTCAGGAACGCCGAGGACGCACTGCGCGACGAGCCCTTCGTGGTTATCTCCGGTGACGCGCTGACCGACATGGACCTGACCGCGCTCGTCACCTTCCATAAGGAAAAAGGCGCGCTGGTCACCGTCGGCCTGGCCCGGGTGCCCAACCCGCTGGAGTTCGGCATCGTGATCACCGCCGAGGACGGCCAGGTCCAGCGGTTCCTGGAGAAACCCACCTGGGGACAGGTGTTCTCGGACACGGTCAACACCGGGTTGTACGTGATGGAGCCCGAGGTGCTCGCGGAGGTCCCGCCGGGTGAGGTGATCGACTGGTCGGCTGACGTCTTCCCCAAGCTGCTCAAGCGCGGCGCCCCGCTCTTCGGCTACATCTCCGAGGACTACTGGGAGGACGTCGGGACCCACGAGAGCTACATGAAGGCGCAGGCGGACGTCCTGGCCCGCCGGGTGCAGACCGACATCGCCGGTCTTGAGGTCTCGCCGGGCGTGTGGGTCGCCGAGGGCGCCGAGGTCGACGCGGACGCGGTGCTCACCGGNNGAGGGCGCGTTCCTGCACCGCGCCGTGGTCCACAACAACGTCTACGTCGGCCAGGGCGTCACCCTGCGCGGCTGCGTGATCGGCAAGAACACCGACGTCATGCGATTCGCCAGGATCGAGGAGGGCGCGGTCGTCGGGGACGAGTGCGTGATCGAGCCCGAGGCCTACCTGTCCGCCGGGGTGAAGGTGTACCCCTTCAAGACCATCGAGGCCGGCGCGGTCGTGAACACCAGCGTGATCTGGGAGTCCCGGGGCCAGCGCACCCTGTTCGGCCCGCGCGGCGTGTCCGGGCTGGTCAACGTGGAGGTGACACCCGAACTCGCGGTCCGCCTGGCCAGCGCCTACGCCACCATGCTGCGCAAGGGCTCCACCGTCACCACCTCACGGGACGTGTCGCGGGCCGCGCGGACCCTGAAGCGGGCCGTGCAGGGCGCGCTGAACGCCAGCGCCATCAACGTGGTGGACCTGGAGGCCCAGCCGCTGCCGGTGGCCAGGTNNCGAGACCGCCAGGGACCACTACAGCGGCGGCATCGCGCTGCGCACCACGCCGGGTGACCCGCAGTCCATCGACATCATCTTCCTGGACGAGCGCGGCGCCGAGCTGTCGCAGGCGGACCAGCGCAAGCTGGAGCGGGTGTTTTCCCGGCAGGAGTTCCGCCGGGCCTTTCCCGGCGAGATCGCCGAGCTCAGCTACCCGCCCCGGGTGGTCGAGTCCTACACCCACGAGCTGCTCGCGTGCATCGACATGAGCGGCGTGCGCGAGGCCAACCTCAAGGTGGTCGCGGATTGCGCGGGCGGCACCGCGTCGCTGGTGCTGCCGAGCCTGCTCGGCACCATCGGGGTGGACGTGCTCACCCTGAACAACCGGCTGGACGAGGTGTCGCCGACCGAGACGGTCGCGCAGCAGCGGGCGGGCCTGCAGCGGCTGGCCGAGCTGGTGTCCTCGTTCAAGGCCGCGTTCGGGGTCAGGTTCGACCCGGTCGGGGAACGGATCCAGCTCGTGGACGAAAAGGGCGAGCTGGTCAGCGAGGACCGGGCGCTGCTCGCCGTGCTGGACCTGGTCGCGGCCGAGCGCAAGCGGGGCCGGGTGGCCCTGCCCGTGACCACGACGCGGGTAGCCGAGCAGGTGTGCCGTTTCCATGGTGTCCAGGTCGACTGGACGCCGACCTCGATGCACGCGCTCACGCTGGCGGCGGCCCAGGACGAGGTGATTTTCGCGGCCGACGGCCACGGCGGGTTCGTGGTGCCGGAATGCTCCCGGACCATCGACGGCATCGCGGCCTTCGTCCGGCTGCTCGGCCTGGTCGCGCGGACCAGGCTGACCTTGAGCCAGATCGACGCCAGGATCCCCAACGCGCATCTGCTCAAGCGGTCCATCCCGACGCCGTGGGCGGCCAAGGGCGGCGTCATGCGCACGATCATAGAGGCCGCGGGCGATCACGAGGTCGACACCACGGACGGCGTGCGCGTCACCGAACGGGACCGCGGCTGGGTGCTCGTCCTGCCCGATCCTGCGGATGCTGTCACCCACCTGTGGGCCGAGGGAAACGACGCCGACACCGCCCAGCTGCTGCTCGATGAGTGGGCTCTGGTGGTGGAGCAGGCCGGCCGTTAGGGGAGCCGGGATCCCCGGACGGGACCTGAACGCTGCCTGGGCGTTGTCACTCAGAGTCCTGGGTACTGTGCTTATCGCCCCGGATATTCGCCGGGCACCCAGGTAAGCTGAGAGCCTTGCGTGCCGCAGCGAAAGGCGCGAACTACGCGGAATTCGTGAATGTGCGCGAATGTGAGACAATCGCGCATTGCGATTCGCCCGGCGGTCATCGCGCGCGGCGGCTCGGCACGTGAGGGGCGGAGGTGGGACAGCGGTGGGGCGAAAGCGTCGCGATCCAGATGGCGTGCGCGGATGGCGTCGGCTGTTCGCGTGGCGCATGGACCGCCCTGCCCCTTCTCGCGTACCGTGGGCAGGATCGCAGGAAGCCGAGGACGTCACGGAGGGGTGGGCAAGCGAAGCCATGCCACGCGTCTACTGCGCCCGCTGCGGACGGCCCAATGCCGAGGGTGCCAGGTTCTGCTCCAATTGCGGGGTCCAGCTGGGGGCACCTGTCCCTCCCGGGGCCGGGATGCCGGCCGGCCCGGCGGCGCCGGCCGGGGGCATTCCCGCCCGTCCGGGTGAGACGACCTCGACCATTTCTCTGGGCCGGGCCGACGACGGCGACCTGGGCGACGACCTGTTCCCCGACTCGGCCTCCTTCGGTGCCCTGCCGCCCGGCAGCGCGCTGCTCCTGGTCATGCGCGGCCCCAACGCGGGCAGCAGGTTCCGGCTCGATAGCGACCTGATCACCGCCGGCCGCCACCCGGACAGCGACATCTTCCTCGATGACGTGACCGTGTCCCGCCGGCACGCCGAGTTCTACCGCCAGGGCTTCCGGTTCAGCGTCCGCGATGTCGGCAGCCTCAACGGCACCTACGTGAACCGCGAACGCATCGAAGAGGCGGAGCTGACCGGCGGAGACGAGGTCCAGATCGGCAAGTTCCGGCTGCTGTTCCTCACCAGCCAGGATCTTGGCCCGGCTCCCTCCGCCGACCGCCGCGGCAGGGGCGCCCAGGACTACGCATGAGGCGCGCGGGACACACATCATGAGCGCGCCGGAGCGGCAAGACGCCGGGCCGTCGCGGCGCGGCCAGCTGGGTATCGGCGAGGTGCTCGCCCAGCTGCGGCCGGAATTCCCGGATATCAGCCCCTCCAAGATCCGCTTTCTGGAGGCCGAGGGGCTGATCGAGCCGGCCAGGTCGCAATCGGGGTACCGCCGGTTCTCGGCGCCCGACATCGCGCGGCTGCGCTACATCCTCACGATGCAGCGGGATTCGTACCTGCCCCTGCGGGTGATCAAGGAGCGGCTGGCCGACGGCGGGGAAGACGGCCAGGGCCAGCCGGCCGATGCCGGGCGGACGCCCGTCGGCATGAGCCGTCACCAGCTCCTGGACGCCGCGGAGATCAGCGACACCGAACTGACCGAGCTCGAAGACTACGGGCTGATCCGCCGGGTGGGCCGGCAGTACGGACGTGACGCCCTCGCGGTGGCCCGGGCGGTGGCGGCGCTGCACCAGTACGGCGTCGAGGCCCGGCACCTGCGCGCGGTCAAGGCGTCCGCCGACCGGGAGGCCAACCTGGTCGAGCAGGTNNGTGGCGCCGCAGCTGCGCCAGCGCGGCCCGGGCGCGCGTGACGCGGCCGCCCGGACGGCCTGGCAGATCGCCGACCTGACGCTGCGGCTGCACGCCACGCTGGTCGAATCCGCGCTCGCCGAGGCCGGGCTCGGCTCGGCTCCCTTGCGGACCGGGGAGTACGAGCGCGAGACCGGCGGATCGGGGCAAGATTCGGGGGACACCGGCCCCTCGGCCGGGGGGCTGCGGTCAGCCTCCGGACGGTTACGGGTGTACCTTGGCAGGGGAAGAGGTGGCCAGCAAAGGTTCCCCAGGTACGTGAGGACGGAGCTGTAGTGCGGCAGATGGAGGTCATCGGCGTCCGGGTCGAGATGCCATCAAACAGCCCGATTGTCTTGCTTAAGGAGGCGCAGGGGGACAGGTACCTGCCCATCTGGATCGGGGCTGTCGAGGCAACCGCGATTGCCTTCGCCCAGCAGGGCATGGTGTCCCTTCGGCCCCTCACGCACGATCTTTTCCGTGACGTGCTCGAGGTCCTGAATATCCAGCTCCGCACGGTGAACATCACCGCGCTGCGGGACGGGATCTTCTACGCGGACCTGGTCTTCTCCAACGGCGCCGAGGTGAGCGCGCGCCCGTCGGACTCCATCGCGCTGGCGCTGCGTACCGGCGCCCAGATCTTCGCGAGCGAGGAGATCCTGGACGAGGCCGGCGTGCCTATCCCGGACGAGCAGGAAGACGAAGTCGAGAAGTTCCGCGAGTTCCTCGACACGATCTCACCCGAGGACTTCGGCCGGGCGACCTGAGGTCGGCTTGCCCGGGTCCGGTGCTTCGCCGCCGCGGTCGGATTCAGGCCGGACCTGCGCAGTTCCGCTTTTGTGCCGGTATGTGTACCTGCTGCCGGGAATGTCACGACGCGCCGCCCGTGGTCGTTGACGCCGCTACCCGGGGCGGCTTACGGTTCGAGTACCGTGGGTAGTCAGCTCCGGTGGAGGTGGGCGTGGCGGTAACCAGGGGTGATGACGGCGAGAGTGTCCCTGCCGTTAACGTCTCGCAAGGCACTCTGTTCGACGAAGACGAGGTTCCCGGCCTATCCGGCAGCCCTGGTCTCTCCGGTGGAATTGGGCTGGGTGGTGCTGTGCTGGGTGACGGTGGGCTGGGTGACACCGCACTATCGGCTCAGCAGGGGATAGACAGCGGCGAGATCGGTTACCGCGGTCCGACCGCGTGCGCCGCGGCCGGCATCACCTACCGGCAGCTCGACTACTGGGCGCGCACCGCCCTGGTCGAGCCCAGTGTCCGCGCCGCTCATGGTTCCGGTTCGCAGCGTCTGTACGGCTTCCGCGACATCCTCGTGCTGAAGGTGGTCAAGCGCCTGCTCGACACCGGCATCTCGCTCCAGCAGATCCGGGCCGCCGTCCAGCACCTGCGCGATCGCGGTAGTGCCGACCTGGCCCAGGTCACGCTGATGAGCGACGGAGTCAGCGTGTACGAATGCACCTCCGCCGATGAGGTGGTGGATCTGCTTCAGGGCGGCCAGGGCGTGTTCGGCATCGCGCTCGGCCGGGTCTGGAGCGAGGTCGAGGGAGACCTGGCGGTGCTGCCCGCGGTCCGGGCCGAGGACGGTTTCGTCGCGGTGGCCCCGGGCGGGCAGGACGACCTGGCCAAGCGCCGCCTGCGCCGGACGAGCTAGGGGCATTTAGTCCCACGATCTGGTCCTTCTCGGGTACCATAAACCTGCCGACGACACCGGCCGGGAGAGCTACCGCGTAACGTCGCGTGGGCGCCGAAGGGGCAACATCCCCGGAACCTCTCAGGCACACGAACCAGCCGGGACAGGCATCTCTGGAGCGGCGTCAGCCGTGACAGATGGGGAGCCGCGTGATCCGCCGTCTTGCCACGGAGAGGCTCCATGACCGATTTCACCGCCCGCCACATCGGGCCGTCGCTGGCCGCCCAGCAGCAGATGCTCGCCCACCTGGGCTATTCCTCCCTTGACGAGCTCACCACGGCCGCCCTGCCCGAGGGCACCCCGGACGTGGACCTGAGCCTGCCCGATGCCCTGACCGAGACCGGGGCCCTGGCCGAGCTGCGCCGGATGGCCGGCCAGAACCAGGTGCTGACCTCGATGATCGGCCTGGGCTACTACGACACGGTCACCCCGGCCGTGATCCGCCGCAACGTGCTGGAGAACCCGGCCTGGTACACGGCCTACACCCCGTACCAGCCGGAGATCTCCCAGGGCCGGCTCGAGGCCCTGCTGAACTTCCAGACCATGATCGCCGACCTGACCGCGCTGCCGTGGGCCGGCGCCTCGATGCTCGACGAGGCCACCGCCGCCGCCGAGGCGATGACGCTGGCGCGGCGGGGGACCAAGGGCGGGCACGTCTTCCTCGCCGACGCCGACTGCCT
>PMOU01000423.1 GCA_003161205.1 Actinomycetota bacterium
GTCCTTGCCAGAACGGGATATCGAACGCGTGACGGCGGCGTATCCCCAGCGCCATCCCGCCGAACCCGGGTGCGAGCTGGGCGGCGGACACCACGGCGAGAACCCGGTTACCCTTCATCGCGCGTTAGCCTAACCTGCCGGTTGATCGCCATCCAAGGGCCTCTCCCAGCCACCCCCTTCAGCAGCACGCACGCTCATGCCGCGCGGAGTGCGTGGTCGACGGGTGGGGCTAGCGTGCGCAACGGTCAGGGACGGTCCCGTGAGTACGACCCATCTCCACTGGCTGGCTGGTGATCTGGGCGATGAGATCGTAAACGTTCTCTCTTGGCCACTGCAGCGACGATGACCGCAATGGCCGCGGGCAGCGCGGCCTCCGCAGTTGGTCCGCAGATGCCCCTGCACCAGTTGCAGGCCAGCGCGTGCAGAGCCTCGGCGCGGACATCGGCCCTGGGATTCTCCAGCATCCGACCAGAGCCGGGACGCTGTCAGCGACCACGAGTGATGCAGGACTTAAGAATGCTGGGCGCGCCACTCGGGATGTACTCGATCGTTGCGCGGGCAGCCATAGTCGCGCTGGTTGAGAGGTAGTTCCTGCCGCCGTCGACATGCATTAGGAGCCTGGCACTTCGTATTTTTCATTTGCGATACCTTGAACGGCCATCCACAGTCACGGCAGTAGGCGCCTGGAATGAACTCCTCATCGGAATAATTCATGACCAGGAGCGTACCTGTAGTGTCCGTCTTACGACAATTAACCTCTGCTTGGGCGTTGAACACATCGCCCGCTTCTGTCGCATACGGTGCGCGTCAGGTCGCGCAGGATCTGGTCACCGGGCGCTTCGGGAAATCTCCGGGCCGATCGTCGCGTGGCAGGAGAATATCCCGGGCCTGCGGATCATCGTCCGGGACGAGTCGCTGCACCCCCCCGCTACGCAAACGCGCCGCCGAGTGGGAGAAGATGTTTGTCCGCCGATACCAGTCGGTTGACACCAGCACCGGCCGCGGGCAGGTTGCGTGGCTGGACACCCGCCACAGTCCCGCGTCCATGTGGAGAACAACGGCAAGCAGGCCAAGGATCTCGGCCTGACAGGTGGCCGTCGCGGCACTGGGCGGTCAACGTGGCTGGGCCCAGGTCGGGGACTGTAATTTTAACTTGACAGACCCCCGGCGCCACCGCCTTGAGAGAGCGGTTTGCCCCGGGGTTCGTAAGGAAATCCGGATAGCGTGCTGCTGATGGGCGGGTTATCGGTATGGCCGCTCAGCAGTCGAGCAGCCCGTCCTTGACCAGTTCAAGCTGGAGCGCAGCGGGTATCGCTCCGGTCCAGGACTTAACTGGCGGCGGGAGCGCCTGGGTCGCGTAGACGCCCGGCCCGATCGGCAACTGATATTCGTAGCCTTTGTGTCCTCGTTGGCCTTCGTATTGCAGGAGCAGGCACTTCTGCCGCCACATCCCGTACAGCGTGCTGTCGCGAGAGCGCAGCCTTACCGCGACCGGCGCATACTCACTGCACTGGGCAAGCAGGCGCAAGACGATGGTGCGCGCTGTTCCGGCTGCCTCAAGCTCTAGGAGACGCGGCGCCGCTAGCCAGATCCCCCGGTAGGTATCAGCTAGCCCTTCTGCCACCCGAGATAGCGGGCTTCCGGCGATAAGGAACTCGGCGGCGTCCAGCACTCCGTCTGTTGTCAGCTGCGGTCCGAGGCCGAGATGCAGGTCAGCGGCATAATGCGCTACTAGCCGACTGTTGAGAGTGTGGACATCGAGGGCGAGCGCCGCGCGGAGACTCTCAAAGCTGGCCCTGAGCTCCGAGGGCTGGTCCCAGCCATCGATCTGCGATGCGAGCGCGGCCAGACCGACGGCCCCGGCTGCCTGACGGCTGGCCTCCAGGTCATCCTGTAGCTCAGCGGGCTCGAGGAATTCGAGGAGATAGCAGATGGCCGCGAGCCACATCTCGGTGTCCCAGCCGCCGCCCGCCGCGACCAGGAGAGCTACCCGCAGCAGGGCCAGCACCCCGGGCAGTTGCCAGCCTTTCAGTTCTGCCAGGCGGTGCTCGACCAGCCGTGCGATCCGGCGTGCGGTCACCGCATTAGCAAGCAGCAGGCTGACCGGATCGCGGGCGATGTCCCAAGGGTCATCAATGCCGGTGTCGATCTCGTCGCTGTCCCAGGGGCCGACGTCGTCGTCCTCAACTGATTCGCCGACTGCATTCTCGGGCGCTGAGGACGGCGCGGCCTCGTCGTGCTCATCCGGCGCCACGACCTCACCGTCCGCGGCGCTGCCCTCGGCTGCGCGATGACCGCCGAGGGCGAGGGCTACAAGCGCCGATCCGACAGTACGTTCGGCGGCTGCCCGCCATGCCGTCCCGGAGCCGGCCCGTCCGCTGACACCGGTCTCGGCGTCCGGGCGGACCTGCGCCAACTCCGCCAGTGCTTCAAACAGGCGATCAGATAGCAGGGGATTGCTGAGCACCCGTGGCAGGGACTCGTCCTCCAGTGGGCTTCCTGCACCGGGGCGGAGCCGCACGCCGATGGGGTCAGTTGCCCGTATCGGCCCCAGCATGGTCCCGTCTGCGAGCAGGACCGAGCACAGTGCCCCGGCGGGGACCGTGACGTCGGCGACCAAGGCGATAGCCCCATGCACGGCAGGCGCTGCCCGCATCGGTACTGACAAGGTGGGCGTGATCAGCTGGGTCCCGGCATGGG
>PMOU01000257.1:0-3276 GCA_003161205.1 Actinomycetota bacterium
GGACCCCTCGACAGTGAGTACAGGCCCATGGCGAAGATCGCCGGGAGCCCCGCGCCCGCGAGGAGGCCGAAGACGACGATCTTCCAGAGTGCGGAAAGGTTAATCCAGGACATTTTCGTGCTCCCCTGTCGCTCAGGCTGCCGCGTGCTCGGGTTCGGCTGGAGCGACCGAGCCGGTCCAGTCGTCGTTGACATTGCTGGGGTCGACCTTGCTGCCGCGGGACCTCAGGTAGATGAAGGCCGACACCGCGACCAGGATGATGAGGTCGACAACCACACCGATAGTGCCGCCGATCACGTCCGCCAGGCCATACGCTCCGGCTCCGACCAGCGCCGCCGATGGCAGGGTGAATACCCAGGCCGTGGCCATCCGCCCGGCGACGTTCCAGCGGACGTCGGCGCCCTTCTTGCCGAGCCCGGTACCGATGATCGACCCGGTGGCCACGTGCGTGGTGGACAGCGAGTAGCCGAAGCTGCTGGACAGCAGGATNNGACTCGGCCGCCATGCCCTGCGGAGCCTCGATCTCCACCAGCCCCTTACCCAGCGTGCGGATCACCCGCCAGCCGCCCAGGTAGGTGCCGGCGCTGATAGCCAGCGCGCAGGACAGGATGACCCAGAACGGCGCGTTCGAGCCGGAGGCCACCGTCTTGTTCGCGATCAGGGCCAGCGTGATGACGCCCATCGTCTTCTGCGCGTCGTTCGTGCCGTGGGCCAGCGACACCATGCACGCCGACCCGATCTGCCCGATCCGGAAGCCGTGACCGCGGGCCGCNNTCGGTGAGGCTGCGGCTGATCCGGTACAGCAGCCACGTGCCGGTCGCCGCGACGAGCGCGGCGATGATCGGCGACAGGACAGCCGGCAGGACGACTTTCGAGACCAGGCCATGCCACTTCACGGCGTGACCGCCGGCGGCCGCGAGGGTGGCGCCGATCACGCCGCCGATGAGCGCGTGCGACGAACTCGACGGGATACCGAGGAGCCAGGTGACGAGGTTCCAGGTGATCCCGCCGGCCAGGCCGGCGGCCACCACGGTCAGCGTGACCAGCTTGGTGTTCACCAGGCCGCTGGCGATTGTCGCGGCGACGGCGAGCGATAGGAAGGCTCCGACGAGGTTCAAGATGCCCGATAGGCCCACCGCCACCCGCGGGCTGAGCGCCTTGGTCGCGATCGAGGTCGCCATCGCGTTGCCGGTGTCATGAAATCCGTTGGTGAAGTCGAACCCGAGGGCCGTTATAACGACCAGGACCAGGACGAAAGTGTTGCTCACGGCAATAGCGTCTCTACCGGGCATCTTGCTGTCGAGACCCGGAAAGCAACGGTCAAGCGATTGTCATCCGCAAGGCATTATTTGTTCACCCAATGGACATCTGCCCGGGCGCGGTCAGCTCGCGCCGGGTGACGTCCCCGATCAGCATCGGCATCGCCTGGGCCATCACCGCCGTGGCCTCGGGGAGCTGCCGGGAGGCGTCATAGCGCTCCTTGGTGTCCCAGGCCTCGCTCACCGAGATGAGGTCGGCGTCGGCGTCCGAGACGCTGACGACATAGAGCCGGCATCCGGCCGAACGCAGGTCCGCGGCCCCGTTGACCAGCATGGACACGACCTCGTCGCGGCAGCCGGGCTTAGCTTTCATCGAACCGATGTATCCGTACGTCATGATAAATCCCAGGGTAGCGGGCCGGCGGGTGCCCCATGTACGCGCCTGCCCGGGTGATTCACGCGAGGTAACGGAGCACGGCGAGGACGCGGCGGTTGTCGCTCTCATCCGGCGGCAGGCCCAGCTTGGCGAAGATGCTGGCCACATGCTTTTCCACCGCTCCGCCGGTGACCACGAGCTCGGCGCCGATCCCGGCGTTCGACCGGCCCTCGGCCATCAGCGCGAGCACCTGGCGTTCCCGGGGGGTCAGCGTAGCCAGGCCACCGCGCTGCCTGCTGGCCCGGAACAGCTGGCTGACCACCTCAGGATCAAGCGCGGTCCCGCCGTCGGCCACCCGCTGTAGCGCGGCNNGCGGCCCCGCCTTCGAGCAGCTGCGCGGTGTAGGACGTCTCGATGTACTGGGAGAACATCAGCACGCCGGTGCCGGGAAAGCCGTGCCGCAGGGCCAGCGCGGCGCGCAGGCCCTCGTCGGTGTGCGTCGGCGGCATCCGGATGTCCACCACCGCGACGTCCGGCCGGTGCTGCTCCACCGCGGCCAGCAGCGCATCGCCGTCGGTCACCGCGGCGCAGACCGCATGCCCGCGGTCCTCGAGCAGCCGGGTCAGTCCCTCCCGCAGCAGCGCGGCATCCTCGGCGATCACGACGCGCATCACATGTCCCCTAAGCTCGCAGCGGCAGCACGACGGTCACCGTGGTCGGGCCGCCCGCCGGACTCGATACCCCGATGCGCCCGTCCACCGTGGACACCCGTTGCACCAAGCCGGACAGGCCGGTCCCCCGGTCGGCGTCAGCACCTCCGATGCCGTCATCACAGACCTCCAGATGAAGAACACCGGCCCGTTCGGTATGAATATTGATCTTGATTTGATTGGCATAGCTGTGCTTGGTCGCATTGGCGATCAGCTCGGCCGCGCAGAAGTAGGCGATCGTCTCGATGGCGGGCGCGGGCCGCGAGCCGATATCGGCGCTGACCGTCGTCGGGATCGCGCTGCTGGCGGCCAGGGTGGCCAGCGCGCTGGCCAGGCCGTTATCAAGGGCCGGCGGGTGGATGCCCCGGGCCAGGTCGCGCAGGTCGGCGAGCGCGTCCACCGCGTTGCGCTGCGCGGCGTCGAGCAGCTCCCGGACGCTGGCCACGTCCGCGGACCCGGGGGTCCTGGGGTCCCCGTCGCCCGAGCCGTCGTCATCGCCGAGCTTGTCCCGCGCCATGCCGAGGTTCAAGGCCAGCGCGGCGAGCCGCATCTGCGCGCCGTCGTGCAGGTCCCGCTCGACCCGTCGCAGCACCGTCGCGGAGTCGTCGACCGCCAGCGCCCGGGTCCGCTCGAGTTCGCTGACCCGCTCGGCCATGCTGCTGGGCCCGAGCAGGCCGCGGGCCAGCCGGCCGTCGGCCGCATTGACGCCGCGGGCCAGCCACGCCGCGGCCACCACGAGGGCGGCGCCGGCGATGGCGGCGGGGAAGGTGCCCAGCCAGCCGTCGACCCGGAAATTTCCGCCGAACGGTACGGGCAGAAACAGCACCAGCGACGACATCCCGCCGCCCGGGTGGTCGCGGAACAGGGCCGAGATCACCGGGTAGCTCAGGTCGACCAGTCCGAAGGCCGTGAGCGCGACCGCATACAGCTG
>PMOU01000257.1:3323-6435 GCA_003161205.1 Actinomycetota bacterium
ACGGTGCCGATGATCGAGGCGGAAATCGTCAGGCCGGCCAGCAGCAGCACCACCGTGATCCAGAACGCGGCCACCCCGGCCAGCCCGCCGGCCCCGCAATACAGCAGCTCACGGCCGTTCCGGCGGGTGAGCGGAGCACTCAGTATGGTGCTCATCACCCGCCGGATCGGCTCGTCCATGGATCTGATTGTCCTCGCTTNNCCGGGCCGGGATCGCGGCGCGGTTAGTCGACGGCGCGGTTAGTCGGCGGCGCGGGCCCGGGCGTGGAAACGCCGGTGCAGCTCGCGGACCTGGCCGGCGAGTTCGGGCACCGGGCCGGCCACCTCGAGGCCGGGGGCAACCTCCCGGATGGACAGCGGGCGCACCGGCGCGCTGGCGGTCACGCCCAGCTCCGCCAGCCAGCCTTGAGCCTGCTCCGAAGAGCTCACGTACACGATGCGGCCCAGGCCGACCCAGCCATGCGCCGCCGCGCACATCGGGCAGTGCTCACCGGAGGTGTAGACGGTCGCCGCGGCCCGTTCCCGCGGGCTCAGGTTGGCCGCGGCCCACCGGGCGAGTTCGAATTCCGGGTGCCTGGTCGGGTCTCCGGTCGTGACCTCGCGGTTACGGTCTTCGGCCAGGACCGTGCCGTCCGCGTCGGTGAGCACCGAACCGAACGGCCAGTCGCCAGGCGTCCACCGCCTCCGCCGCCAGTTCCACGCAGCGACGCAGATGCCGCAGGTCGGCCGTACTGAGGTCGCGATTCTCGAGGGTCACTGCTGTCCCCGCGGGCCGGTTACCAGTAGTGGGTCGTCGCGTAGGAGCTGTTGACGATGATCTCGGTGTCCTCCGGCGGCTGGTAGACCGACTGCACCGCGACCCGGCCGGGGCCGAACAGCCTGACCCAGATGCTCCGGTAGCTCCACCGGGGGTGCCAGAAGGCGAAGCCCATGTTCCGCGGGTACTCCAGGTGCAGGGACATCCGCACGGACACGTCCCGGTACAGCAGCGCACTGGGCTGGACGAGCAGGCTCTGACCCGGCTGCAGGTCGCGGACGAAGGCGTTGCCCGGCGCGTGCAGGAGCAGCAGCCCGGGACCCTCATGCGAGCCGAAGACGTCACCGAACTGGCCCATCGGGTAGTGCATCTCGCGGTCGTTGCCGTCGCCGGTCTCGTACCAGATGTCCGAGGGATACCAGTCGTACTTGATGTTCCCGGTGGCGGTGAGGAACCGGTGTTCCCGGACCCAGATCTGCTGGCCGCGCTGCAGCGGCAGGGCGATGACCTCGCCCGCGTGGTTGTCCGACAGCGCGAGGTGGCCGGGGCCGCGGCCCTCGACCATGATCAGCGGCATGCCCGCCATTCTGCGGTTCCAGCCGCCGCGCATCGGCATGTTGGTCAGCTTGGTGGCGGGCTCGGTCCACAGCAGCGTGTGGTGGGAGAAGTAGATCCAGTCGCTCGGCGCCAGGCTGAACTCGGCGACCGGGACGGTCGTGCCCGCGATCTGGACATGAGACTGGCCGAACTGCAGGCGCGCCATGTCCTTGATGGCCGGCTGCTCGACCCAGCCGGAGTCGCTGACCGAGGACCTGATGTCGACCGGCGCCCCGCACATCGGGCAGGTGGGCGAGTTCGGGTCGCTCGGCTGCCGGCAGTACCGGCAGATGTAGGTGTTCATCGCGGGCTCTCAGTCGGCGTGGTGGTGGACGTACATCGACTGGATGCCGACCCGGCCAGGCCCGGTCATCTCGGCGAGGTACATGCCGTGCCGCAGATGCCCGGTTTTCAGCGGCATCTGCGCGGCCTCCATCCGCACCGTGGAGTCCTTGTACAAGAACCCGCCCGGCTCGACCAGGATCTTCTCGTTCGGCTGCAGCGTGCGCTGGAGCACGTTCCCGTTGCCGTGCAGCAGCAGCATGCCGGGCTCGCCGGCCGTGATGAAGCGGTCGACGTACATGCCGTTCCCGCCGTGCAGCAGGTTGACCAGGCCCTTGATCCGGATAAAGGAGTACTGGACGCTGTGCGAGGCCACCAGGAAGGCGTGCTCGCGGACGTCAAGCTCCATGCCGGGATGCAGCGGCAGGACGACGAGCTCGCCGGGGGCGTCGCGGGAGAACGCGATGCGGCCCGGGCCGTTGGCCACCGTCACGATGTGCGGCATGCCGCCGATCGTCCGCTTCATGCCACCGCCGGTATTCAGCGACGAGAGCGGGACCGACTCGTCCTTCCACAGCAGGACATGGTGCTCGAAGTAGACACCGTCCCGCGGGTGCAGGGCGATCTCCGCGACGGGGACGAGCTCGCCCTCGACCTGGCAGGTGCTGCCCGAGAACTGGAACTCGACCATGTCTTTCAGCCGGGGCGCCTCGCGCCAGCCGGAGTCGCTGACCTTGTCTTTGACGTCCAGAGGAGCGCCGCACGTCTGGCAGCTGGTGGCGCCGGGCTGGTTCTGCGCGTGGCACCACTGGCACTGAATCATTTCCACGCTCCGGAAGATAGCAGGGAAAGGACCTGTGACAACGCCTTCTGCCTTAAACGACAGAACCGGTATGGTTCTCCCATGGCACTGCTCGGGCGCGAATTCATCGCCGTACCTGATGACCGCAAAGGTCAGATCGTCTTCAAATGGCCGGACATTACTATCCGTCGCTACACGCGTGCGATCGTCAACGCGGACGAGATGGCGATGTTCGTCAACACCGGGCAGGTCGTGCAGACCCTCGGACCGGGCCGGCACCAGATCGACGCCAACGAGCTGCCCGGGCTCGGCACGATCATCGACGCCGTCAGCGGCGGCAACGCCTACCGGGCCGAGCTGTACTTCGTCGGGACCCGCGAGTACACCGGCTTCAAGTTCGGCGGCCGGGTCGACGACGTGCAGGACCCGCGGACCGGGCTGGTCGTCACGCTGCGGGTGTTCGGCGACTATGCGCTGCGCGTAGCGGACCCGGTGCGGCTGGTGACCAACCTGACCTCCACGGTCGACGTCACCGACAACGACCGGATCGCCGGCTGGGTGGCCGACCAGCTGCTCAAGGTGCTGCGGACCCACGTCACCACCCAGATCCTGCGCAACGGCTGGCCCATCCTGGGCCTGATGGCGTACTCGGCGGAGATCGAGCAGGCGACCATC
>PMOU01000257.1:6488-6971 GCA_003161205.1 Actinomycetota bacterium
CTCGGCGCGGGCCAGGGCATGGCCAAGGGCGGCGGCGGCACCGAGGGAGCCTTCCTCGGCGCCGGATTCGGGCTGGCGAGCGGGCTCGGGATGCAGCAGGCCGCGGCGCAGCAGGCTCAGATGCAGGCCGCTCAGCAGGCGGCGGCCCAGCAGGGGATGCCTCCGTACGGCGGTCAGCAGCAGGTGCCCCAGGCCCCGCCCCAGGGTGCTGGAGCTCCGGGGGTCGGGTCAGCTCCGCAGCCGGCGCCGGCGACCGCCGCCGGGCCGGTGTGTGCCTCCTGCCAGGCGGCGAACCCGGCCGGGGCGCGCTTCTGCATGGGCTGCGGCCAGCCGCTCGCGCCCGCGGTCGCGCACTGCACCGAATGCGGCGCCGAGCTCCCCACCGGGGCGCACTTCTGCGCCGGCTGCGGGACCCGAGTCGGCGGCTGAGTATCCCGGGCCGGGCTAGGCTCTCGGTGATATGAGCATCGAACTGGGCAAGAT
>PMOU01000225.1 GCA_003161205.1 Actinomycetota bacterium
CCTTCATTTTCCCGGAACGGACAGTGGTACCCGCGCCCGCCTCGAGGACGAGCTGGCCCGGCTGGGCCCCGCCGCGCTGCACGCCCGGCTGGCCACCCTCGACCCGGCCGCGGCCACCGCGATCCTGCCGGGCAACGGCCGCCGGCTCGTCCGGGCGCTGGAGGTGATCGAACTCACGGGGCGCCCGTTCACCGCCACGTTGCCGTCGTATGCGCAGGTCCGCCCGGCCGTTCAGATCGGCTTGACGCTGCCGCGGCCGGAGCTGGACGCGCGGATCGCCGCCCGGGTCGACCGGATGTGGCAGGCGGGCCTGGAAGCCGAGGTCAGGCTCCTAGCCNNCCCTCGACGAAGCGCACGCCGAGACGGTCAAGGCCACCAGGCGTTTCGCCCGCCGCCAGGAGTCCTGGTTCCGCCGCGACCCGAGGATCCACTGGCTCAACGCCGCCGACCCGCAAGAGCGCCTCCTCGACGAGGCGCTGCATCTAGTGAAAGCCGGGCGCCCGTGATCGCGAAGACTTCACCGTCTGCGCAGACTGTGAAGCCTTCGCGATCACCCGATACGCTTGCGCGCAAGTTCCCTGATCTCCGCGGGTAGCGCGTCGGCGGTCAGGAGCCGCGGCAGCAGCTCCGGTTCCAGCGTTATCGCGCGGAAGACCACCTCGATGCTGACATCGTGCCCGGGCTGGTGCACGATCTCTATCTGGTCGCCCGCGCAGATCTCGCCCGCCTCGATGACCCGCAGGTACGCCCCGGACCGGGCGGCCTGCGTGAAGCGCTTGATCCAGCCGGACTCCGCCAGCCATCCCTGGAAGGTGCCGCACGGAATCCGGGGCTGGCACACCTCGAAGACCACGTCCTGCCCGACCCGCCACCGCTCGCCGATCAGCGCGCCGTTGACGTCCAGGCCTGCCGTCGTCAGGTTCTCGCCGAAAATACCGCCGGGCAGCGGCCGGTTCAGCTCGCTCTCCCAGCGGTCCAGGTCCTCCCGGGCGTAGGCGTAAGCCGCCATGTCCGGACCGCCGTGGAACTTCACGTCGTAGGCCCGGTCGCCCGCCAGCCCGACGGCGCCCGTGCCCGTGGCGACGGGAGGCGTCACCCGGACCGGCCCGTCGACGGGCCGCTTGTCGATGCCCGTCACCGCGCCGGTGTTCCGGGGGTCAGGGCGCGGATGGCCGACGTTCACCGAGAGCAGCTTCATAAAACGACGATACGCACCGCCGTCAGCTCCTGGCGAGGCGATTTTCGTCACCCTTACATCTGGTCGGCTAGCTGGTAGGCGCGTTTGGCGTTGTCGGCGCCCAGCATCCGGGTCAGGCGAGCCACGGCCCGTTCGGTATAAAGATCCTCCTCCAGCCCCGCGCGCAGGAACTGCGACAGCGCGCGCCGGAACAGGGCCGCGCCCAGGTAGTACAGCTCGGGCAGCCCGAACGCGTCGGAGGAATACAGGAACTTCCCGTACGGCGCGAGCTCGAGCGCCTCGGCGAGCAGCGCGGGGGCGCGAAAGCCGAGGTTGTGCGTGGCCAGCCCCACGTCCAGGTAGACGTGCGGGAACACCTGCGCCAGGTACCCGGCTTCGCGATGGTAGGGGTAGTTGTGCAGCAGCATGACCGGCACCCCGGTGGGCTGGATCGCCCGCAGCAGCGGGGTGAGCAGCAGCGGGTTGCCTCGGTGCAGGTCGACGTCGCTGTCCCCGTAGCCGACATGGACCTGCACCGGAAGCCGCAGGTCCACCCCGCACCACAGCAGGAACCGCTGCAGCGTCTGGTCCGCCAGCCGCGGCGGACCGGACCCGCCAGGCCGGTTCCCGGCGCCCGCGGCCAGCCAGCGCCCGGCCGCCGCCCGCACCTCGGCGTCGGACGGCCGTTCCGGACTGAGGTCAAGCCCGGTCCGGTAGGCGGCGACCGACTTCACGGCCACCGCCCGCGCGGTCCGCGTGGCCAGCGCGGAACGCACCGCGTCGGCGAAACCGCCCGCGCCGACCCCGGCCGCCACCACGTCCTCCGCCACCCGCTCGAGCCGGACGATCTCCCGCGCGGTCGCGCCCGCCAGGTCGCCGAGCTCGGCCGGGGAGGTCAGCGGCTCCGGGGTGAAGCCGGTGTCCACGCACAGGTGCGACAGCCCGGCCGCCACCAGGAAGCGCTTGCTCACCTCGGTCGCGCCGAGCTCCGCGCGGCGGGCCACGTAGTCGCGCACGTCGGCGTGCGGCGGCAGGCCGATGACGGGCGGGCACAGCCGGAGGAACGCGAACCCGGCCCCGGAGTCGAACACCGAGCCGCCCGGCCACCCGGCTCCCTCGGTCAGCATCGACTCCAGCGTGGCCTGGTCCGCGTCCCGGCCGATCACCCCGTGGCAGTGGTGATCCACCAACGGCTGTTCCGCCACGCAATCCAGCACGCGCTGTCTGCTCCTCCTTGCTGGTCTTGATCCACTCAGTTTCTCTCCGGCCCGCGCGCCGCGGAAGAGGCGAAATATGCGAAAAAAGAATGTAAACAGACATTTTTCCGAACGGGCCGTGGTGCTCCCCCCGCTGGTGCGTCCCGTCCGTGGGAGTCGATTACGACCGGGAAGTCCGGTGTGAACCTTTTCGCCCCCGAGCGCGTCCACTGAAGGTAGGAACTATTTGTCAGGGGGTGACCTACGGTGACTGGTGCCCACCCGGTGCTTCCGTTGGGTTCCGTGGGACCTACCGGTCCCGTCCGATCGAGCCGCAATCCGTGGTCCCGCACGTTCCGGGGGACACCCGCGTCCGTGCCGGAGGCCCGCCGGTTCGTGGCTGAGCTGCTGGCTGGCTGCCCGGCCAGCGAAACGCTCATGACGTGTGTGTCCGAGTTCAGCGCCAACGCGGTCGCGCACACCACCTCAGGGCGCGGCGGCGTGTTCACCGTCGAGGTCCATCGCCCGCGCGACGGAGTCGCGCGGGTCGCGGTCACCGATGGCGGCGGGGCGTCGGTCCCGGTGGCAGGCAACCTCGACCTGATGGCCGAAGGCGGCCGTGGCCTGGCCATGGTGGCCGCCTGCACCAGCCGGTGGGGCTTTACCGACGCCTACCCGGGCCGGACCGTATGGGCCGAAGCCAGCTGGCCCGTCGGCGTGCCGTCGCCGGGCCGTCCCCGCCTGAGGAACTTCCGCAGGAAGAGCCCCGGCCGCTCCCGTCCAGCCCCTCCGCCCGACTGGCCCCCCAGCCCCGCCGCATCATAAGGCCACCCCCACCCCGACCGGCCGCCCCGCCGCCCGCGCCCACCCCCGCCCCGCCGCCCTTAAGCTCGCGCCACCGAGCTCTGACCGAGCCGAAATGTGACACCGCGCTCCTGCTTGTATGTCACGGGCGGGCGGAGCAGGCGGTCCTTGACCGGGGCGTCCGTTAGGCCGCAGGCACGATCTGATACCACCCCTCTTGACAGGTCTCTCTTTAAGTCAGTTGGCTTGTGGTGGAAGTTGCCGTACCGGGGCGTTTGGGCTTATCCGGGTGGTCTTGGCGCTGGTGTGTGACCGCGTCTCCTCCGGCCGGGGCTCGCGATCGAAGCGATGATCCAGCTCTGATCAGCGTGGCTGACCGCACGCAGCGCCTGGCGCCGTCAGGTAACCGCGTGCCAGGTGCCGGTCATGGTGGTTCTGAGCGGTCATTCTCCGGCAGGGCAGATCCCCGTGCGTGCCGTGGGGCACGAGAGTCCTTTGGTGCCGGTGTTCGGGCGGATTTGGGCTCCGGGGAGCTTTTTGTGCATCCCGGTACACAAAATCCTCCCGCAAGCCCAAATACTCCCATGTAAATCATATTATTTAGAATAAATGAGCTAGCAGGTGATGATGAGGTTGACGGGTCCCCCAGTCTCCATCCAGTGCACCCGATCCACCTCCAAGCCCGGATCCACCGCGGTAATCGGAGAGCCCCCCGCCCGGCGTGGCGGCAGTGATGTCCTGCGGCGGCTGTGACGGGCAGGGACGGGAACGGGGCGATCACGTTACGGGGACACGCTGGCGACGCAAGAGCCGCCGGCGATTCTGTGAAAGTGATCGGCAATGGACCTGGGCGCGCGAGCCGATCGGGCCCCCGCCGGGTCATGCGCGCCACGTCCCATAGGGGAGTGGAGTTATGGCGAATCACACGTGGGAGTTCCGGGACTTTCCTGGCCCCAACGGAGAGACCAACGCGGTTGTCTTCCTGAACGATCCTGACCGGCAGGGACGTGGCGAGGCCAGCGCGANNACGACCCAGACCTGGTGCTTCAAGGACTTCCCCGCCCCGCACGGCGTAGCCCACGCTCTGGCGTTCCTGAACGCCCATCCCCGGCAGGGAGAGGGAGAAGTTAGCGGATACGCCCGCACCGACGGGTCCGCCGCGATCTTCTACCTCGAGCCCGGTTCAAACTGATCACCCTCGCTCGCAGTGGCGTAGAGCTGATGCCCCGGTGTCGTCAGGCACCGGGGCATCAGCACGCCCGGCGGCCTCCATTATCTCTAATATGAGATAGCTTCAACGGTATGAGCAGCAAGCGAGACGTGAACCCGGGGAGCCCGATGAATGCTGAGGCAGCTGAGCTCTCCGGGGCTGACCCCGGCGCTGAGCTCTCCGGCCCTGCGCCGCCGGATGCGGCGCTGCCGGTCATGCCGGGCTTCCGGGAGATGGCGATGCGCCGGATGGCGGATGAGCAGGCCGCCCAGATGGCGCAACACCGCGCTCGGCTGGTCCGCGAGCTGGCCGGACACCGTCAGGCGGCCGGCCTGTCGCAGACCGAGATCGCGGCGCGCATGGGCACCTCCCAGTCCGCCGTGGCCAGGCTGGAATCGGGCACCGCGGACGTCCGCGCCTCCACCCTGGAACGCTACGCCGCCGCGGTCGGCGGCCAGATCACCTGGAAACTCAACGGCCCCGGGGAAGGAGCCAGCCGATGACAGTGCGCGCGCATATCACAGGAGGCCCGTTCCAGCCGGGGGACCCGCACGGACCGGGGGACCCGCACGGACCGGGAGATCCCGGCACGCCGCTCACCCCAGGTCGGCCGCGGTCGCCGGTGCCGGATCCGCTCTCGCCGACCCGCGTCTGGCTCGACCCGAACGCCGACTGGCAGGGCCGGCTGTACGAGCGCCTGCTCGGCCAGCGGATCGTGCTGGCCTCCGGCATCCTCGACGACGACGCGGCCGCCCGGCTCTCGGCCCAGCTGCTCACCCTGGACGCCGAGGGTGCCGAGCCGATTCGCCTGGAACTGCAGAACCTTCGGGCCGAACTGCCCGCCACGCTCACCGTCATGGGCATCCTCGACGTCCTGCGCGTGCCGGTGCACGCGTGCGTGAGCGGGGAAATCAGCGGGCCGGGCCTCGGCGTACTCGCCTCCTGCCCGCGCCGTTCCGGCTACCCGAACGCGTCCTTCGTTTTCGCCGAGCCGAAGCTGGCGTTCGGCGGCACCGTGACCGCGATCACCGCACGGGAGCAGCAGGTGACCCGCATGCTCGACACGCTGTACTTCAGGCTCGCCGACGTGACCGGCCGCGAAGTGGACCAGATCCGCGACGACGCGCGCCGCGGCCGCAACCTGACCACCGCCCAGGCGATCGGCTACGGCCTGATCCAGGATCAGGAAGTCACAACGTAGTCCGGCTTACCCCGAAAAATTGCCCTCTGTACACACTCGCTCTCAATCGGTAACATCGAACCGCGGGGATGTCCCGTACGAGTTAGTTAGTGTGCATATCGGCGCACACGGCAGCTGCTGGAAATGCGTGAACTGGGGTCTGTGATGAATACAGAGAGAGACCAGTCGAGTGGGAATCGCTACCAAGGTTCCTCGCCGTCAGAAGAAGCGCCGCCCGAGGGCGTGTTCAACTGGGGTGAACCGGCAGGTCTCGTGCCCCCCTGGTCCGTTCCGCCGGGCCTGATCGTCCCGGACCCGCGCCCCCCGCAGGCCGACGCCCCGCAGGC